>NZ_JBGLYV010000046.1:0-50882 GCF_047304225.1 Pseudomonas sp. Pseusp3
ATGGTCGGGGTAAGGGGATTCGAACTCCTGACATCCTGCTCCCAAAGCAGGCGCGCTACCGGACTGCGCTATACCCCGGTTTGAAATTGGCTCCGTGACCAGGACTCGAACCTGGGACCCAATGATTAACAGTCATTTGCTCTACCGACTGAGCTATCACGGAACTACACATTTCAATTTACAACTTTGAAGCTTTACTGCGTTCTCTTCAACCCGTTTGCATCGCTGCGTTCGTGTGTCTGAGGCGCGCTATTCTACAATCTTCAGAACCTCTGTCAACCCCCTAAATTGCTTTCAAGTTAATGATTTGCAACTTATTTTGGATTCCTGCTTGGGGAGCGGAAACCCTGGCGGGTGACTTACTGCGGGGCGCACTTTACAAGCCTTTTCCTTTGAGTTCAACAGCCTAATGAAAAAAAGGCCTCGCAATGCGAGGCCTTTTCAATTTTGTTGCCGATCTGGATCAGACGAAGACGATTTCGTCGCTTTCCACCACGCCATGAGCGGTATCGCCCGGCATGAACCGACCGGACAGGATCAGCTGCGCCAGCGGATTCTCGATCCAGCGCTGGATCGCTCGTTTGAGCGGCCGTGCGCCGTACACCGGGTCGTAACCGACTGCGATCAGCTTGTCCATGGCTTCAGGGCTGAGTTCAAGCTTCAGCTCCCGTTCGGTCAGGCGGCTGCGCAGACGACCCAACTGGATCTCGGTAATGCCGGCGATCTGATCCCGCGCCAACGGCTCGAAAATCACCACTTCGTCGACCCGGTTGATGAACTCCGGTCGGAAGTGGCTGGAAATCGCATCCATCACCGCTGCACGCTGCGCCTCACGATCACCGACCAGTTCCTGGATCTGTACCGAGCCCAAGTTGGAGGTCATGACAATCACGGTGTTCTTGAAGTCCACCGTGCGGCCATGGCTATCGGTCAGACGACCGTCTTCGAGCACTTGCAGCAAGATGTTGAACACATCCGGGTGCGCTTTCTCGACCTCATCCATCAGGATCACCGAATACGGCTTGCGACGCACCGCCTCGGTCAGGTAACCGCCCTCTTCATACCCCACGTAGCCCGGTGGCGCACCGATCAGGCGAGCCACGGAATGTTTCTCCATGAACTCGGACATGTCGATCCGCACCATCGCCTCTTCGGTATCAAAGAGGAATTCGGCCAGCGCCTTGCACAGCTCGGTTTTACCGACACCGGTCGGGCCGAGGAACATGAACGAGCCGCTCGGGCGATTCGGGTCGGACAACCCGGCACGGGAACGCCGCACTGCGTTGGAAACCGCGACTACCGCTTCATCCTGGCCGATCACACGCTGGTGCAACAGGCTTTCCATCTTCATCAGTTTTTCGCGCTCGCCTTCGAGCATCTTCGACACTGGAATACCGGTCCACTTCGATACGACTTCGGCGATTTCTTCCTCAGTCACCTTGCTGCGCAGCAACTGGTTCTCGCTTTTGCCATGCTGGTCGACCATTTGCAGGCTGCGCTCCAGGTCCGGGATCACCCCGTACTGCAACTCGGCCATGCGGTTCAGGTCGCCTTTGCGGCGGGCCGCTTCCAGCTCCTGACGGGACTGTTCGATTTTCTGCTGGATCTGCGCAGAACCCTGGACTTCAGCTTTTTCCGAATTCCAGATCTCTTCGAGATCCGAGTACTCACGCTCATGCCGGGCGATTTCGTCCTGCAGTTTTTCCAGACGCTTCTTCGCCGCGTCGTCGCTTTCTTTCTTCAGCGCCTGGGATTCCACCTTCAACTGAATAAGGCGACGCTCCAGACGGTCCAGCACTTCCGGCTTGGAGTCGATCTCCATGCGGATGCGGCTGGCAGCTTCATCGATCAGGTCGATGGCTTTGTCCGGCAACTGCCGGTCAGTGATGTAACGATGACTGAGTTTGGCCGCGGCAATGATCGCGCCGTCGGTGATCGCCACCTTGTGGTGAACCTCATAGCGCTCCTTGAGGCCACGCAGGATGGCGATGGTGTCTTCTTCGCTCGGTTCATCCACCAGCACTTTCTGGAAACGTCGCTCGAGAGCGGCGTCCTTCTCTATGTATTGGCGGTACTCGTTGAGCGTCGTGGCGCCCACGCAGTGCAGCTCACCGCGGGCCAGGGCCGGCTTGAGCATGTTGCCCGCATCCATCGAGCCTTCGCCCTTGCCGGCGCCGACCATGGTGTGCAGTTCGTCGATGAACAGAATGATCTGCCCTTCCTGCTTCGACAGTTCATTGAGCAACGCCTTGAGCCGCTCTTCAAACTCACCGCGATACTTGGCACCGGCAATCAGCGCTCCCATGTCCAGGGACAACAGGCGCTTGCCCTTGAGGCCATCCGGCACTTCGCCGTTGATGATGCGCTGGGCCAGGCCTTCGGCGATGGCAGTTTTACCCACGCCAGGTTCACCGATCAGCACCGGATTGTTCTTGGTACGACGTTGCAGCACCTGGATGGTCCGGCGAATTTCATCGTCACGGCCGATCACCGGATCGAGCTTGCCGTCTTCGGCGCGCTTGGTCAGGTCCACAGTGTATTTATCCAGGGCCTGACGGGACTCTTCGTGGTTAGGGTCGTTGACGGCCTCGCCGCCGCGCAGGTTGTTGATCGCATTTTCCAGGGCTTTCTTGCTCACGCCCTGGCCGAGCAACAGTTTGCCGAGCTTGCTGTTCTCGTCCATGGCGGCGAGCAGCACCAGCTCGCTGGAGATGAATTGGTCGCCCTTCTGCTGAGCCAGACGATCGGCCTGGTTGAGCAGGCGCGCCAGATCCTGCGACATATTCACGTCACCGGTCGGGTTCTGGATTTTCGGTAGCTGGTCGAGCTCTTTGGTCAGCTCTTTACGCAGGCTGTTGACGTCGAAGCCCACCTGCATCAGCAGGGGCTTGATCGAGCCGCCCTGCTGTTCGAGCAAGGCTTGCATCAAATGCGCCGGTTCAATGGCCGGATGATCGTGGCCGACAGCCAGGGATTGGGCATCGGACAACGCTAACTGCAATTTGCTGGTTAAACGGTCTATACGCATGGGTCACCTTCCTTTTGAGCAGGCCGGACCTATAAAACATCCTGAATGAAGAAACCTGCCAGATAACACAATAGATGCGGTCGATTCTGGGAGTTTCAAGCGTCGTGACGTTGACGCAGGTCAGAGGAGTTTAGCGTTCAAGCCAGATAAGGGAGGCGAATCGGCCGGTGCGGGGCGCACGGCGATAAGAAAAGAAGCGTGGGTCGGTCACGGTGCAAAATCCGCCACCATAGACTGCCGTGACACCGCAGGCCGCCAGACGCAAACGCGCCAGCATATAGATGTCGGCCATGAACTTGCCGGGGTTTTGACTTGGCACGAAGGCTTCTGCGGCTTGAGGCAGTTGCTGCACGAAGGTTTCGCGCACTTCGGGGCCAACTTCAAACGCTTGTGGACCAATGGCCGGACCGAGCCAGACCAGTACCTCGGCAGGGGGAACCGCCAGACTGTCGAGGGTGGCTTCCAGCACGCCCGCCGCCAACCCGCGCCAACCGGCATGGGCTGCAGCAACGCGAGTGCCGGCACGGTCGCAAAACAATGCCGGCAGGCAATCGGCCGTCATCGCCGCACAGGCAATGCCGGGGGTCGATGTCCAACTGGCATCGGCAGTGACCACCTGGCTTGGGTCGGCATGGGCCACGGCAATGCCGTGGACCTGCTGCAGCCAGGCCGGTTGAATGGAGAAATGATCGGTAAGACGACGGCGATTCTCGGCAACCGCTTCAGGGCGGTCGTCGACGTGATCGCCGAGGTTGAGGCTGTCGAACGGCGCCACACTGACGCCGCCCGCACGGGTGGTAACACAGGCTTTTACCCCGGCCGGCGCGGGCCAGTCAGGAATCAGCCAGTCACTCATCCGATGAACGCCTCACGGTCTTGCTTGAGCAGGGTCAGCAGCCAGACGAAGTCTTCCGGCAACGGCGATTCCCAGCTCATGCGCTTACCGGTGGTCGGATGATCCAGTTCCAGGAAACGCGCATGCAGCGCCTGACGCGGGAAGTTTTTCAGGGATTCGACCATGGTCGGGTTGGCGGCCGGCGGAATGCGGAAGCGACCACCGTAGGCGGGATCTCCGACCAACGGGTAGTTAATGTGCGCCATGTGCACGCGAATCTGGTGCGTTCGACCGGTTTCCAGCTTCACCCGCACGTGGGTGTGGGAGCGGAAGCGCTCGAGTACGCGGTAATGGCTGACGGCTTGCTTGCCACCTTCCATCACGGCCATGCGCTGGCGCTGCTGGCCGTGACGACCGATGGGCGCATTGATCTTGCCACCGGCTGTCACCACACCAATCACGATGCACTCGTAGATCCGGCTGACGCTGCGGCTCTGCAACTGTGTAACCAGCTGCGTCTGCGCTTGAATGGTCTTGGCCACCACCATCAGACCGGTGGTGTCCTTGTCCAGGCGATGCACGATACCGGCGCGGGGCACATTGATGATGTCCGGCACATGGTGCAGCAAGGCGTTGAGCAAGGTGCCGTCGGCGTGACCGGCAGCCGGGTGCACCACCAGGCCCGCAGGCTTGTTGATCACCAGGATGTCGTCGTCTTCGTAGACGATGTCCAGGGCAATGTCTTGAGCGACCCATTCGCCCTGAGCTTCCTGCTCGGCAGTCAGCTCAAGGATGGCGCCGCCATGGACGATGTCTCGCGGGCGGATAACCGCCCCATCCACAGTCAGGCGGCCGTCTTTGATCCAGGCGGAAAGGCGCGAGCGCGAGTGCTCAGCGAATAATTGTGCGGCGACTTGATCGAGGCGTTGGCCGCCCAATTCGGACGGCACCTCTGCGCGGAGTTCAATTTTATCGGACATGCTCAGACTAGGCGTCGGCACAGCCTTTGGTTTCGGCTGCGCGCTTGTGGTTAAATACGGCGTCTTTTGCCCCGAGGCTATTCAACGGGGCACTCATCATAACAGGACGGCCACGCCCAAGACAGCGGCCGTCATAGGGACGCAAGCCGCCATGCAAGTGAAACACCTGCTGCTGATCGCCATCCTCGCATTGACCGCTGCTTGCTCATCGAAGGAAGTCGTAGACGAAAACCTCAGTGAAGTCGAGCTGTACCAACAAGCTCAAAATGACCTGGACAACAGTAGCTACACCAGCGCCATCGCCAAGCTGAAGGCTCTGGAGTCGCGTTATCCGTTCGGTCGTTATGCCGATCAGGCGCAACTCGAACTCATCTACGCGAACTACAAGAACACCGAGCCAGAAGCGGCCAAGTCCGCTGCGGAACGCTTCATTCGCCTGCACCCACAGCATCCGAACGTCGATTACGCCTACTACCTCAAGGGCCTGACTTCTTTCGACCAGGACGTCGGCCTGCTGGCGCGTTTCCTGCCTCTGGACATGACCAAGCGTGACCCGGGCGCCGCCCGCGACTCCTACAACGAGTTCGCCCAGCTGACCAGCCGCTTCCCGAACAGCCGCTACGCGCCAGACGCCAAACAGCGCATGATTTATCTGCGCAACCTGCTGGCGGCCTACGAAATTCACGTGGCCGACTACTACCTGACCCGTCAGGCCTATGTCGCCGCCGCGAACCGCGGTCGTTACGTGGTGGAAAACTTCCAGGAAACCCCTTCGGTCGGCGACGGCCTGGCGGTGATGACCGAGGCCTACCAGCGCCTGCACCTGGACGATCTGGCTGCCACCAGCCTGGAAACCCTGAAGCTCAACTACCCGAACCACCCGACACTGGTGGACGGTCAGTTCGTGCCGACCGTGGCCGAAGCCGACAACCGTTCATGGCTGAGCAAGGCGACCCTGGGCCTGATCGAGTCCCGTCCGCCGCTGCCACCGGGCGAAACCCGCGCCAACCAGGACGTGCAGAAGCAGTTCCAGGACGCCAAGGATGCAATCCCGGCCGAACTAAGGCCTAAAGACACCAATGGCGACGCGATCGAAGAAGAAGATCACGAAGCGCAAGGCAACAACAGCGACCGTTCGTGGTTCAGCTACATGACCTTCGGCGTGTTCGACTGACACTCGGGTTGTGCAAAAAGGGAGACTTTCGAGTCTCCCTTTTTTATTTCAGCGATTTATTGCACTGTGCGCCTGACAGGTCCTTGGCTAAACTGCCGGATCATCCGCAGAAAAGCAGCTCACCATGCTTCGTTTATTGTTCTGGATCGCCCTGATTGCCGCTGCAGTATGGTTCTGGCGCAAGTTCAAGGGGCAGGCTTCCACCCCCAGGCCCCCTGCCGAACGGGAAGCGGCGCCCATGGTCCGTTGCGCCCATTGCGGCGTTCACCTGCCCCGTGACCGCGCGCTGAGCCTCGACCAACGGTGGTATTGCAGCCAGGCTCATCTCGAGCAAGACAAGGACTCCAGCGGCCGCTGACACCTCACCCGAAATGACGGCCGATTGAGGACTATCGCGTGCACCCAAGGAACTGAAAGGCGTCGATCGACGTCTGACGCAGATTATTCAAGGCCACTCTCTGCGAATGAACCGGGTAATCGAAAACGTCCTGCAGCTGCAACGCCGCGAGCAAATGTCGCCGCTACGGCTCGATCTGAAATCACTGGAAATACTCGATAACGAAGCCCCCGCCCCTCAAATCAAGGGCCCGGGGCCATATCTGTCCGGCGAGCCGGGCGAAAGCATTCTGTCCCGCCTAGACTTCAAGGCACGCCAGGAACGCGGCTGCTTTTGCATGACCTTTGCTCACGGACGGAACCCACGTTGAACACGAGACCACGACAAAAAGTCTTGATCGTCGATGACGAACCGGACATACGCGAACTCCTGGAAATCACCCTGGGAAGGATGAAACTGGAGACGTTCAACGCCCGCAACATCGGCGAAGCGCAATCCCTGCTGAAACGCGAAAGCTTCGATTTATGCCTGACCGACATGCAATTATCGGATGGTACCGGTCTGGAGCTGGTGCAGCACATCCAGCAACGTCATCCTCAGGTCCAGGTGGCGATGATCACCGCCTATGCCAGTCTAGAAACCGCGATCGATGTGCTCAAGGCCGGGGCATTCGACTTCTTGACCAAACCGGTGGACCTTACCCGCCTGCGTGAACTGGTCACCAGCGCCCTGCTGCTTCCTGCCCGCGGGGTTGGCATCGATCGTCGCTTGCTGGGCGACTCATTGCCCATGCGCAGCCTGCGTAAACACATCACCAAACTGGCCAGCAGCCATGCGACGGTATACATCAGCGGAGAATCCGGCAGCGGCAAGGAACTGGTCGCGCGCCTGATCCATGATCAAAGCCCCCGCGCCAATCAGCCGTTCATTCCGATCAACTGCGCGGCGATTCCTTCGGAACTGTTGGAGAGCGAGTTTTTCGGCCACCGCAAAGGCAGTTTCAGCGGCGCCATCGAAGACAAACCCGGTCTGTTCCAGACCGCTCACGGCGGCACCCTGCTCCTCGACGAAGTGGCTGACCTGCCGCTGGCAATGCAGGTCAAACTGCTGCGCGCGATTCAGGAAAAAGCCGTACGCAGCGTCGGCGGGCAGCAGGAAGTGGCGGTGGATGTGCGCATTCTCTGCGCCACACACAAGGACCTTGGTGCCGAAGTCGCCGCCGGGCGATTTCGCCATGACCTTTACTACCGCTTGAACGTGATCGAACTCCGGGTGCCGCCCCTGCGCGAGCGTCGTGATGACATTGAAATGTTGGCCAGCCACATGCTCAAGCGCCTGGCCGCCGATACCGGTCAACCTGCGGCGAGACTCCACCCCCAAGCCCTCGATGCGCTGAAAAACTATCGCTTCCCGGGCAATGTGCGGGAACTGGAAAACATGCTCGAGCGGGCGCACACCCTGTGTGAGAACAATCAGATCGAAGCCGGCGACCTGCGCCTGGCCGAAGGCAATTGTGGGGCTGAAGGTGGCCTGCCGGACCTGACCCGGATCGACAATCTGCAAACCTACCTGGAAAACGTCGAACGCCAACTGCTGCTCCAGGCCCTGGAGGAAACCCGCTGGAACCGCACGGCGGCGGCTCAGCGGTTGAATCTGTCATTCAGGTCGATGCGTTACCGGCTCAAGAAGCTGGGACTGGATTGAGCCGCCCGGCAGGCGCGTAAGGCGCCGGATCGATAATTGGCGCCCGGCCCAGCATCACATCGGCAAACAACTGGCATGACGCCGGCGCCAGCACCAGCCCGTTACGGTAGTGCCCGCAGTTGAGCCAGAGCCCGTCAAACCCCGGCACCGGGCCGATATATGGAATGCCCTCGGGAGATCCCGGGCGCAATCCGGCCCAATGCCCCACCACTTCGGCATCGGCCAGCGCCGGGATCAATTCCACCGCGGACGCCTTCAGGCTTTCCAGTGCCGACCCGGTCGGCGTCTTGTCAAAGCCTTCATGCTCCAGCGTACTGCCAATCAGTATGTGCCCATCGCGCCGGGGAATCGCGTAGCGTCCCTTGGCCAGGACCATGCTCGGCAGGAAATCCGCCGCACACTTGTAGAGAATCATCTGCCCTTTCACCGGCTCGACCGGCAGCGTCAGGTCAAGATGCTTGAGCAGTTCACCGCTCCAGGCCCCCGCCGTCAGGACGACTTGATCGCCCAGGACAGTACCTGTGGAGGTCTGCACGCCGACCACTTTGTTGCCGTCACGAACGAACCCGCTGACTTCGCACTGCTCATGGATCGTCACGTTCGGCAGCGCCAGCAACGCGGCCTTGAGTGACTTCACCAGACGTGGATTGCGCACGTTGGCAACGTCGGCCATGTAGATCGCCCGGGAAAAACCAGCGCCCAGTACCGGCACGGCGTCGTGCACTACCGAAATATCCACCGCACTCAACGGACGATGTTCCCGGACAGCCCAGGCCAGCGCTTCAGCCTCGTCATCCAGATCCAGCCAGTACAGACCGGTGGTGTGCACCTCAGGATCAACGCCGGTAGCGGCAAACAAGCGCTCGCCCAGTTGTGGATAAAAGTCCTGGGACCAGTGAGCCAGCGCAGTGACCGCCGGGCTGTAGCGCCATGGGTAAAGCGGCGAAACGATGCCGCCGCCGGCCCAGGACGATTCCTGGCCGACGTTCGAGCGATCCAGCAGCACAACGCTTTGCACTTCGGAGGCGAGATTGAAGGCCGTCAGCAAACCAATCACTCCGCCGCCGACAATCACCACTTGCTGTTGCCTGGTCATGTTCTGATCCAATCGTTAAATAGACAGAGGATGTAAAGGACACCCGAAAAGGAAACTCAGCGCCCCCAGCAGTCTTTGCTGGTCAGGCCGGATTTTGCGTTGACCATTCCGAGGACACCCGTGTTGGTGATGGTCAGGTCACCGCACTTGTCAGTGGCCATGCTCGAGTCAGCCTTGCGCACCGCCGTCAGCAGAAAGGCCTGGTCGGTCAGGGTCGGTGTGATGCTGTAGTAATCATTGCCGGCACTGAGGCCCGCCGCATTGGTGTAGACATTTTTCTGCGAGTAGAAGCGCTCCAGGATCTGCGCCTGCTCCGAGAGCAGACCCGCCACTTCTGCGCGACGGCCCTTGTTCAGGTACTCGGTGAAACTCGGGGCAGCAATGGTCATGACCATCCCGATGATCGCAATCACGATCATGATTTCGATCAGGGTAAAACCGCGGTTGGTACTACGCATGCCTCAACTCTCACTTACTGTATTTGTCGCCACATGATGCGACGGCTACCGCCGGATTTTTCCATTCCCGGAGTATCGTCGCCAGTGGAATCGTTCACGGCCCCGCCATTGTCGCTGACGTCCTGGGTCGAATGCTCTCCAACAAAGATCACGCCATCGGACAGCCTGTCGATGCTGTCGACCACGCCATCGTCGTTGCTGTCGAGCATCTTAACGCTGATCGCATCGGGCAGCCTCAAGCAGACGGCATTCAATCCCTGATTGCTGTGGTAGAACCCGTACCAGTTGCCATTCGCCAGACAGGTTGGCCGGTTCAGTGCCGGCGAATCCGGTGGCGTGGCAGCGTGCGCCGCCATCGACAGGTTCAGCGCGGCTACAACACCGAACAGTTGTGACCACCGCCGGATATATCGCTCAGTACTTCGCATAGATGCTCTCCACCACACTGCGCGAATGACCCGCGATGCCTACTGCCGTTACCCGATACAACGTCGCCGGGGTATTGATCGGCACATTCACCGCATCTCGGCTGACACCGATGTTTTGCACGCCATAAAAGCCGTTGCCTGATGCAATCCAGGTCACTCCGGACGCGGCGCTGAAACCGGCAGCGGTGATTGTCGAGGACTCGGACGGTGGTGCACATTGAACGATGCCGCTACAAACGGGTAGTGCATAACTGTCCCGTTGCACTGCACTCTCGCCCACCCTCAAGGCGGCTTCGGCACTCTGAAACGACTGGTTGCGCAAGGCGACGCTACCGGCCATTTTTTCCTGCAGGGTGGCGCTTTGCATCGATGAAAGACCGATCAGCGTCAGCAAGAGCAAGAACACCAGACTGACCAGCAGTGCCATGCCGCGCTGGGTGTAATACGCCATGGGAAAACGGTTCATCGGCATTCCCTCATGGCAAGCGGTTGCGCAGGGCGGCCACTGCGTTGAAGGTTTGATCGCTCACCCGATGGTTCGGATCGATGAGCGTCAGGCTCAGGCGAACGCTACGAATCAGCGCAGGGTTCGGTGGGTTGCTGCTGTAACGGGAAGCAGCCAGATCAGTGGCAGTGCTGGCCAGGCCGAAGCTCACGTCAAAAGCGCTTACGTTGTTCACCAATACCTGTGGTGCTGCACTCCCGCCCCTCATAAGCAGCTGGTTGTTGCTGAAGCTGTAAGTCAGTTGCCGTATCGGAAAAACCAGTTGCCCTGCCACCGGAGTCGGGCTGTCGCTGTAGGCCGTCGAATTGTTTCGACAATCGGAAAGCACGGTCCAGTCCGGTTTGCCGCCATTGCCGCCGATATCCGCCGTAACCAGCGTCAAACTGCGACTGCCATTGTCCCAGCGGATCGGCGTTAGCCGACTGGCATGGAAATCACCCTTCGTACTTGAATCAATGATCGTTTCCAGGCAACCGAACATCCCGACCATGCGGATTTCCTGAAGCATTTTGCTCAACACGAAACGTGCGTCCTCCTGCATGTTCGCGGCCGCATTCTGGCTGAGATAAGTGTTCTTGGCCGCGATGAAAACCTGCACCACGCCCAGTACCACGATCAGGCTCAACACCAGGGCGATCAGCAACTCGACCAGGCCAAAGCCTGCGCTGCGGCGACTCACGGGGTCACCACCGGGTCAATGGCCGTGCGGCTGCTCAGGACGAAGCTGCGCCGCGAGTCGGCAGCGTTCGCAGCCCGTGAGTCGTCCCAGGTAATCGTGATGGTGTACACCTGCTGATTGACGGTGACACTGCCCGTCGCGGTGGCGCCGAGTGAGCTGACAATGTTGGTATTGAAGTCAAACAGGTCCTGATCCCGGGCAACACCCGGATTGCCCGTAGCTGGCGGCGCGATGGTGTAGTCCGCTGCGGCGTTGGCGCGAATGCGGTCCATCATGTCGTAGGCGATAAAACTGGCCTGACTGGTCATGCGCGCACTGTCCGTATACTTCAGCGCATTGAGCTGAAACGCCGCGGCCCCCAACAACCCCACTCCCAGAATGACTAATGCCACCAGGACTTCGACCAGCGTCATGCCCTCCTGCGGGCCTTGGTTTCCTATCCTCATCCGCAACTTCCGCCCAATAGAATTCGTCCGTTCAAACACACTTTCAGCGTCCGGCTTTGAGCTCCCCGCCCATAGCTGATCACCACCTCTGAGGACGGTGATGACAATCCGCCCGTACTGTTGAAATCGATGGCAGTCACGCCCGAGGTTAGCGCCAGAGTTGCGCCGCTGCTCATCGCCGGAACAACCCGCAATACTTTGGCTAAAGCGCCAGTACCGTCGTAAACCGCCAGCTCCCCACTCCAGGCATCCCCTCCTGCCGTCGGACGCACCCGTGTGGTATTGCCCCGATCGATGGCCTCGAGTCGGGCAAAATTCAGGGCTCGTCGCAGGTCAGCGATTTCAGTATCAGCCCTCGTCGTTTGCATCGAGCGGGTAAACGCCGGGACAGCCAGAGTCAGCAGAATCAGGAGGATCGCGATCGCGACCAATAACTCGATCAACGTGAAACCTTTTGTACGATGATCCATCGGGGCCTTCTGTTTCCTTCGGCTATACCTGCTCTTGCGCGGCACAATTCGAGTGATGCGCTACGTATGTGATGCCATTTCTCGCGCAGGGATTGCGCGAGCCACAGCACGCCACGGAGGGAGATGTCATGCGGCAACACGGCTTCAGCCTGATCGAACTGCTCATGGGACTGGCAATTACAGGAATTGTTCTGCAACTGGTCAGTCCGGCGTTCGCAACGCTGATCGAGTCAAACCAGAGAGAGCAAGCGGCACAGGCTCTTTTCAGCGGTATTCGCACCGCCCGAACCGAAGCCATCGTCCGCAACCAGGCCGTGGTGATTCACGGCATCAATGGCGACTGGAGCCAGGGCTGGCGGATCATTCTGGATATCAGCGGCAAGGGGGATATGGACAGCGCCAACCCACTGTTGGCCGAACGCCAGAGCGGCGCACGCGTGCCGATTGTGGGGAACGGTCCGGTCGAAAGCTTTATACGATTCAGAGGTCAGGGTGAACCACTGTTTGGAGGGACATTACACGTTTGCAAAGTCCGCGAACCGGTGAGCCAGCATCAAGTGGTGTTGGCTCGGACCGGTCGCGTCAGCCTGCGCAGCGACAAGGCTGAGCAGGCATTATGCGAAGAAAGGAAGAAACTCAGAGCAACGAGCGAACGCGCAGTTCTTTAGGCATCGAGAACGTGATGTTCTCCTCGCGACCGGCCAGTTCATCGGCACCAGTGGCACCCCAGGCCTGCAACTGCTCGATCACTCCGCGCACCAGGACTTCCGGGGCGGAGGCGCCAGCGGTGATACCGATACGCTCGACACCGTCGAACCAGCTCTTTTGCAGGTCTTCGGCACCGTCGATCAGGTAGGCCGGAGTGGACATGCGTTCTGCCAATTCGCGCAGGCGATTGGAGTTGGAGCTGTTCGGGCTGCCGACCACCAGCACCACGTCGCACTCGTCGGCCAGTTGCTTGACCGCGTCCTGACGGTTTTGCGTGGCGTAGCAAATGTCGTCCTTGCGCGGTCCACCGATGGCTGGGAAGCGTAAACGCAGGGCGTCGATAACACGACTGGTGTCGTCCATCGACAAGGTTGTCTGGGTCACGAAGGCGAGCTTTTCAGGGTTGTTCACCTGCAACGCCGCGACATCTTTCTCGTCTTCGACCAGGTAGATCGCGCCGCCATTGCTGGCATCGTACTGGCCCATGGTGCCTTCGACTTCCGGGTGACCGGCGTGGCCGATGAGAATGCATTCACGACCGTCACGGCTGTAGCGCGCCACCTCGATGTGGACCTTGGTGACCAGCGGGCAGGTGGCGTCGAACACTTTCAGTCCACGGCCAGCCGCTTCGCTGCGCACGGCCTGGGACACGCCGTGGGCACTGAAGATCACGATGACGTCGTCCGGCACCTGATCCAGTTCTTCGACGAAAACTGCACCACGGGAGCGCAGGTCTTCGACGACAAATTTGTTGTGGACCACTTCATGGCGCACGTAGATCGGCGGCCCGAAGACTTCCAGGGCGCGGTTGACGATTTCGATCGCCCGGTCCACACCGGCGCAGAAGCCACGGGGATTGGCGAGTTTGATTTGCATGCTGAGCCTCGTGTCTTGCCCTGTAGGAGCGAGCTTGCTCGCGAAAAACTAAAGGACAACGCGTTCTTCCAGAAGAACGCGCATTCGTTAACGATCATCGCGAGCGAGCTCGCTCCTACAGAAAAGCAGTTACAACGCTTTGACGGAAATGATTTCCACATCAAAGGTGAGCGTCTTGCCCGCCAGCGGGTGGTTGAAGTCGACGGTCACTTGCGCATCGTCGAACTCTTTGACCACGCCCGGCAACTCGGTATTGGCCGCATCGTTGAAGATCACCAGCAAGCCAGGCGACAGCTCCATGTCCTGGAACTGCGAGCGCGGGATGACCTGCACGTTTTGCGGGTTAGGCTGGCCGAAAGCGTTTTCCGGCTCGATGCTCAGTGTACGCTTGTCACCGGCCTTGAAACCGAACAGAGCTACTTCGAAACCTGGCAACAGGTTGCCGTCACCGACCTTGAAGGTCGCCGGGGCTTTGTCGAAGGTGCTGTCCACCGTGTCGCCGTTCTCCAGGCGCAATGCGAAATGCAAGGTGACTTCCGTGTTCTGGCCGATGCGTTGCTCAGCCAATACCTGTTCAGTCATGAACGGTTTCTCCGGTCTTTTTACTTTTGAACATATCCAGTGCCAGCATGACAGCGCCTACAGTGATAGCACTGTCGGCAAAGTTGAACGCCGGGAAATACCAGCGGTTCTGCCAATGCACCAGAATGAAATCGATCACATGGCCCAGGGCAATGCGGTCATACAGATTGCCCAGCGCGCCGCCGAGCACCAGTGCCAGCGCAACCGCCAGCCAGGTCTCGTTACGCCCCAGACGCTTGAGCCACACCACCAGCACCGCACTGACCACGACAGCGATCAACGCGAACAGCCAGCGCTGCCAGCCGGAGCTGTCAGCCAGGAAGCTGAACGCCGCGCCAGTGTTGTAGGCCAGGGTCCAGCTGAAGTAATCGGGGATGATTACGATCTGCTGGTACATCTGGAGCTTGCCTTCGAAGTAGAACTTGCTGGCCTGGTCGATGACCAGGACCAGCAAACTCAACCAGAGCCAGCTCAGCCGTCCGAAACGGCCAACGGCATTAGGCATAGTGACGGACCTCGCCAGCGCCGCTGATGTTATCCACGCAACGGCCGCAGATTTCCGGATGCTCCGGGTTCACGCCGACGTCTTCGCGGCAGTGCCAGCAACGGGCGCACTTGGCGTGGCTCGACTTGACGATCTTCAGCTTCAGGCCGCTGACTTCAGTGACCACGGCATCGGCCGGTGCCTGCACCAATGGTGCAACGCTGGCGGTCGAAGTGATCAGCACGAAGCGCAGTTCGTTGCTGAGTTTGGCCAGGTCGGCGGTCAGCGCGTCTTCGGCGAACAGCGTCACTTCGGCTTGCAGGTTGCCACCGACAGCCTTGGCCGCACGCTGGATTTCCATTTCCTTGTTGACCGCGACCTTGACCGCCATGATCCGGTCCCAGTACGCGCGATCCAGCTCGAAGCCTTCCGGCAGTTCGCTCAGGCCTTCGTACCAGGTGTTGAGCATGACGGACTCGTTACGCTCGCCCGGCAGGTACTGCCACAGTTCGTCGGCGGTGAACGCCAGGATCGGCGCGATCCAGCGCACCAGCGCTTCGGAGATGTGGAACAGCGCGGTCTGGCACGAACGGCGGGCCTTGCTGTCGGCGCCAGTGGTGTACTGGCGATCCTTGATGATGTCGAGATAGAAGCCGCCCAGCTCCTGCACGCAGAAGTTGTGGATCTTCGAGTACACGTTCCAGAAGCGGTATTCGCCGTAGTGCTCTTGCAGCTCGCGTTGCAGCAGCAGGGTACGGTCCACGGCCCAACGGTCCAGTGCCAGCATTTCTTCGGCCGGCAGCAGGTCGGTGGCCGGGTTGAAGCCGGTCAGGTTCGAAAGCAGGAAGCGCGCGGTGTTACGGATACGCCGGTAGGCGTCCGCACTGCGCTGCAGGATCTGCTCGGAAACCGCCATTTCACCCGAGTAATCGGTCGAGGCGACCCACAGACGCATGATGTCGGCGCCCAGGGTGTCGTTGACTTTCTGCGGCGCGATCACGTTGCCCAGGGACTTGGACATCTTGCGGCCGGACTCGTCGACGGTGAAGCCGTGAGTCAGCAGTTCGCGATACGGTGCGTGGTTGTCGATGGCGCAACCGGTCAGCAGCGACGAGTGGAACCAGCCACGGTGCTGGTCCGAGCCTTCCAGGTACAGGTCGGCGCGCGGACCGGTTTCGTGGCCCATCGGGTGCGAACCGCGCAGGACGTGCCAGTGGGTGGTCCCCGAGTCGAACCAGACGTCCAGGGTGTCGCTGATCTTGTCGTACTGCGGTGCTTCATCGCCCAGCAGTTCGGCGACATCCAGCTTGAACCAGGCTTCGATGCCTTCGACTTCAACGCGCTTGGCAACTTCTTCCATCAGCTCGACGGTGCGTGGGTGCAGTTCGCCGCTTTCCTTGTTCAGGAAGAACGGGATCGGCACGCCCCAGTTGCGCTGACGGGAAATGCACCAGTCCGGACGGTTGGCGATCATCGAGTGCAGGCGCGCCTGGCCCCAGGCCGGAACGAACTTGGTTTCCTCGATGGCTTTGAGCGAACGTACACGCAGGGTGTCGCCGCTGACTGGCTCTTTGTCCATGCCAATGAACCACTGCGCGGTGGCGCGGTAGATCAGCGGGGTCTTGTGGCGCCAGCAGTGCATGTAGCTGTGTTCGATGACGGTGGTGTGCAGCAGCGCACCGACTTCGGTCAGTTTGTCGACGATGGCCGGGTTGGCCTTCCAGATGAACTGGCCGCCGAAGAACTCCAGCGACGGTACGTAAACGCCGTTGCTTTGTACCGGGTTGAGGATGTCATCGTTGACCATGCCGTATTTCTTGCAGGTCACGAAGTCGTCCACGCCGTAGGCCGGAGAGGAGTGAACCACACCGGTGCCGGCGCCCAGTTCAACGTAGTCGGCCAGGTATACCGGCGACAGGCGGTCGTAGAACGGGTGACGGAAGTTGATCAGTTCCAGCGCCGAACCGTTGGCGGTAGCGATCACCGAGCCTTCCAGCGAATAGCGCGCCAGACACGACTCGACCAGCTCTTCAGCCAACACCAGCAGCTTGTCGCCAACGTCGACCAGGGCGTAGTTGAACTCCGGGTGAACGTTCAGCGCCTGGTTGGCCGGAATGGTCCACGGGGTGGTGGTCCAGATCACGATCGAAGCAGGCTTGGCCAGCGATGGCAGGCCGAACGCGGCCGCGAGCTTGGCTTCATCGACAATCGGGAACGCCACGTCAATGGTCGAGGACTTCTTGTTCTCGTACTCGACTTCCGCTTCGGCCAGGGCCGAACCGCAGTCGAAGCACCAGTTCACAGGCTTCAAGCCCTTGAACACGAAGCCACCCTTGACGATCTCGGCCAAGGCGCGGATTTCGCCGGCCTCGTTCTTGAAGTCCATGGTCTTGTACGGGTTGGCGAAGTCGCCCAACACGCCCAGACGGATGAATTCGGATTTCTGGCCTTCGATCTGCTCGGTGGCGTACGCGCGGCACAGTTCGCGGGTCTTGTCCGCGCCCAGGTTCTTGCCGTGGGTCACTTCGACCTTGTGCTCGATCGGCAGGCCGTGGCAGTCCCAGCCCGGAACATAAGGCGCGTCGAAGCCCGACAGGGTCTTCGAGCGGATGATCATGTCCTTGAGAATCTTGTTCAGCGCATGACCGATGTGAATCGTGCCGTTGGCGTACGGAGGACCGTCGTGCAGGACGAACTTCGGACGATCCTTGCCAATCTCGCGCAACTTTCCGTACAGGCCAATGCTGTCCCAGCGCTGCAGAATCTGCGGTTCGCGCTGAGGCAGGCCGGCCTTCATTGGGAAGGCGGTGTCCGGAAGGTTTAGCGTGGCTTTATAGTCGGTCATTTAAGGCTCTTCATTAGCGATGGGCGCTAGGTGCGGCTAGTGCACGGGCGGCGGCGACATCCGCGTTGATCGCCGTTTTCAGCGCCTCCAGAGAGGCGAAACGCTGCTCTTCACGCAGCTTGTGGTGGAAAACCACCGTTAAACGCCGGTCATACAGATCGCCGGCAAAATCTAAAAGATGCACTTCCAGGTGGGCTTTGCCATCACCTTGAACCGTGGGCCGCACGCCGATATTGGCGACGCCGGGCCAGGTCTTGCCGTCGATCTCGATATCCACCTGGTAAACCCCGGTGAACGGCACGCGACGACGCTTGAGTTGTATGTTGGCGGTGGGCGTACCCAACTGCCGAGCGAGCTTCTGGCCATGCAATACGCGACCGGCGATCCGGTACGGCCGCCCAAGCAAGCGTTCGGCCAATGCGAAATCCGCGGCGGCCAGGGCATTGCGCACCTGCGTGCTGCTGACCCGGATGCCATCGAGTTCGACGGTTTGCGCCGCTTCGACGGTAAACCCCTGAAGGATGCCAGCCTGTTGCAGGAAATCGAAATCCCCCGCGCGGTCACAGCCGAAACGGAAGTCATCACCGACCTCCAGGTGCTGGACGCCAAGGCCATCCACCAGAATGGTATCGACGAACTCGCTGGCGCTGAGCTTGCTCAGGCGCTGGTTGAAAGCCAGGCACAGAACACGGTCGACGCCTTCGGCAGCCAACAATTGCAGCTTGTCCCGCAGACGGGCCAAACGGGCCGGCGCAGTCTCCGGAGCAAAGAACTCTCGCGGTTGCGGCTCGAAAATCACCACGCAACTGGGCACGCCCAACTCGAGCGCACGCTCACGCAGGCGCGCCAGGATAGCCTGGTGGCCACGGTGTACACCGTCAAAGTTGCCAATAGTGGCGACACAGCCCCGATGCTGGGGGCGCAGATTTTGGAGGCCTCGAACCAGCTGCATAACGCGCTTCTTGCTCATAAAGTGGTCGATTATAACCACACCCGGCGGCCGACGACAGGCAACACCGTAACCCAAAGTGATCGAGCCGACAAAACCGCCGGCTCGCCCGTGTTTATCGAGGCCAGAACCTCAGCCCAGCGCCTTGCGATTGAAGTCGCGCAAACGGAAGCCCATCAACACTAACATGCCGAAATAAGCCACCACACCCGCCGCCACCAACGCCCCCAGACGCAAGAAGCGCTCGAGCATATGCCCTTGATCCCAGGCCGGCATGAAATGCATCACCCCCAACAGTACCGCGGACATCACTGCCACCGCGACCACCAGCTTGAGCGCGAACTTCGCCCAGCCCGGCTGCGGCTGGTACATCTGCTGCTTGCGCAGTTGATAGAACAGCAATCCGGCATTGAGGCAGGCACCGGCGCTGATCGCCAAGGCCAGGCCCGCGTGAGCCAGCGGTCCGATCAGCATCAAGTTGAACAGCTGGGTCACCACCAGGGTGAAAATCGCAATTTTTACCGGTGTACGGATGTTTTGTTGCGCATAAAAGCCCGGCGCCAGCACTTTGATCACGATAATCCCGAGCAAACCGACGGAATAGGCGATCAACGCGCGCTGGGTCATGGCCGCATCATGGGCATCGAACTGACCGTACTGGAACAGCGAAACCGTCAACGGCTCGGCCAGAATCCCCAGCGCCAGGGCGCAAGGCAATACCAGCACGAAGCACAGACGCAGGCCCCAATCGAGGATGCGCGAGTATTCGTGACGATCCTTGTTGGCGTAGGTCTTGGCCAGGGTCGGCAACAGAATCGTCCCCAGCGCCACGCCCAGCACGCCGGACGGCAGCTCCATCAATCGGTCGGCGTAATACATCCAGGACACGGAACCTGCGACCAGGAACGAAGCGAAGATGGTGTTGATGATCAGCGAAATCTGGCTCACCGAGACACCGAGGATTGCCGGCAGCATTTGTTTCATCACCCGCCAGACCCCCGTGTCGCGCAGGTTCAGGCGCGGCAGCACCAGCATGCCGATCTTTTTCAGATGCGGCAGTTGATAGAGCAACTGCGCCAGGCCGCCGACCAGTACCGCCCAGCCAAGCGCCATCACGGGCGGATCGAAGTACGGCGTCAAAAACACCGAAAAAATGATCATGCTGACGTTCAGCAGGGTCGGCACGAAGGCTGGCACCGAAAAGCGGTTCCAGGTATTGAGGATTGCACCGGCCAGCGACGACAGGGAAATCAGCAGAATGTATGGAAAGGTCACCCGCAACAGACTGGAGGTCAGTTCGAATTTTTCCGGGGTGTTGGTGAAACCCGGCGCGGTCACCCAGATGACCCACGGCGCAGCGATCATGCCCAATACCGTGACCAGCGCCAGCACCAGCGTCAGCAGGCCCGAGACATAAGCGATGAAGGTTCGCGTCGCCTCTTCGCCCTTCTGGCTTTTGTATTCTGCAAGAATCGGCACGAACGCTTGGGAAAACGCCCCTTCGGCAAAGATCCGCCGCAGCAGATTGGGCAATTTGAAGGCGATAAAGAAGGCGTCAGTCGCCATTCCCGCGCCAAATGCGCGTGCGATGAGGGTGTCTCGAACAAACCCCAAAATCCGGGAAAGCATCGTGATAGAGCTGACGGCGGCCAACGATTTGAGCAGATTCATGGAAAGAGTTTGTGCCTGTCGATAAACAGCAGGCGAACTACGCGCCCACTTATGCGATACTCCGCGCCGCAACAGCACAGAGCCAAAGCTCGCGAGTTTACAGGTCAAGCGCCGGAAATAAATATCCCGCCTCTTTAGATCGACCACTCAGCGGAACGCATCAACCGCCCTTGACAACACATCAACTCATCGGCATGATTCGCGGCCTATTTTGTTTGCTATTTCCTAAAAAGTCTTTCGAGGAGCTCGACGGTGGCCAACTCACCTTCCGCCAAAAAACGTGCAAAACAGGCTGAGAAGCGTCGCAGCCACAACGCCAGCCTGCGTTCCATGGTTCGTACCTACATCAAGAATGTAGTTAAGGCCATCGACGCAAAAGACGCTGCCAAAGCTCAAGCCGCTTACGTTCTGGCTGTGCCAGTTATCGACCGTATGGCCGATAAAGGCATCATCCACAAGAACAAGGCCGCTCGTCATAAGAGCCGCCTGAATGGCCACGTCAAGGCCCTGAACGTTGCCGCTGCTGCCTAAGCGACCCGCTCATTAAAAAACCGACCTCAGGGTCGGTTTTTTATTGCCTGCGATTTGTAGGAGCGAGCTTGCTCGCGAATGTCGTCAACGATAAAGCGCGTCTCCCGAAGAAACGCGGCGTCATGGAGATCTTCGCGAGCAAGCTCGCTCCTACACTGGCGATCTTCGTAGCTTTACTGAGCGTTCGCCCACGGCAAGATCGGAATCGCCGTCACCGCATTCTGCGGACTACCCTCGATCAAGCGATCGCTATACACCAGGTACACCAGCGTATTGCGCTTCTTGTCGAGAAAGCGCACCACCTGCATGGTCTTGAACACCAGGGACGTACGCTCCTTGAACACCTCGTCGCCATCCTTGAGCTCACCCTTGAAGCTGATAGGCCCGACCTGGCGGCAAGCGATGGACGCTTCGGCACGATCCTCGGCCAACCCCAGACCACCCTTCACACCACCCGTCTTGGCGCGCGACAGGTAGCAGGTCACACCGTCGACCTTGGGATCGTCAAAGGCCTCGACCACAATCCGGTCATTTGGCCCAACGAACTTGAACACCGTCGACACCTGACCGATCTCTTCAGCCGAAGCCAGCAGCGGCATCGCCAGCAACAGCCCCAACAATCCTTTTGCCACACGCATTCAGGTATTCCTTCAGACCAGAATCAGGTTATCGCGGTGAACCAGCTCCGGTTCCGCCATGTAACCCAACAGACCGACAATCGCATCGGACGACTGACCGATGATTTTTTGCGCTTCCAGCGCACTGTAGTTGGCCAGGCCACGGGCAATCTCGCGACCGTCCGGCGCCACGCAGACCACCATCTCACCACGACGGAAGCTGCCCTGCACCAACTTGACCCCAACTGGCAGCAAGCTTTTGTTGCCCTGGGACAACGCGGTCACGGCACCGGCATCCAGCACCAGGGTGCCACGGGTTTGCAGATGACCAGCCAGCCACTGCTTGCGCGCCGCCAGCATGCCACGCTCCGGCGAGAGCAGAGTGCCGATGCGCTCGCCCGCCTTGAGGCGATCCAGTACGCGCTCAAGCCGCCCACCGACGATGATGGTGTGAGCACCGGAACGCGCCGCCAGACGCGCAGCGCGCAACTTGGTCTGCATGCCGCCACGCCCCAGCGCCCCACCCGTACCGCCAGCCACCGCATCAAGCGCCGGATCATCGGCACGCGCCTCGTAAATCAGCTGGGCATCCGGATTGTTGCGCGGATCAGCGTCGAACATGCCGTCGCGATCCGTCAGAATCACCAGCAAATCCGCCTCGACCAGATTCGCCACCAGTGCCGCCAGGGTATCGTTGTCGCCAAAACGGATTTCGTCGGTGACTACAGTGTCGTTCTCGTTGATCACCGGAATGACTTTGAGCTCGACCAGCGCACGCAAGGTACTGCGGGCATTCAGGTAGCGCTTGCGGTCGGACAGGTCGTCATGGGTCAGGAGAATCTGCGCGGTATGCCGGCCATGCTTGGCAAAGCTCGACTCCCAGGCCTGCACCAGCCCCATCTGGCCGATTGCAGCAGCGGCCTGAAGCTCGTGCATCGCACTGGGTCGCGAGGTCCAGCCCAAACGGCTCATACCGGCCGCCACCGCCCCGGAGGACACCAGCACCAGCTCGACACCCGCCTCATGCAAGGCCACCATCTGCTCAACCCAGACACCCATTGCCGCGCGATCCAGGCCCTTGCCGTCCGCCGTCAGCAAAGCGCTGCCGATCTTCACGACCCAACGCTGCGCACCTGTCACCTTGCTCCGCATCATCTTCAACCTTAGCTTGAGGGCAGCACGACCTAGCACTGCCCGTGACATTATTCGTGGTTATTCGTGACCAACGATCGATTTCCAGATACCAAAACGCCGCTCGATTGAGCGGCGCTTAAGTTTATCGCAACGAATCAGTCACGCACGTAAATGATTTCCGGACCGTCTTCGTCATCCACATCTTCTTCGTCCCAATCATCGTCGCCGATGTCGTGGACCGACTTCACGCCGCTGCGACGCAGGGCACGCTGGTCGTCCAGCGCCTGCAACTGGGCACGGGCTTCATCTTCGATGCGCTGATCGAGCTCGGCCAACTCTTCCTTGTAGGCCGGATCGTTAGCCAGGCGATCGGCGCGATCTTCCAGGTAACGCATGATGTCGTGGCACAGGCGCTCGGTGTTCTGCTTGGCAATGGCCGAGATCACGTAGACCGGACCGGTCCACTCCAGGCGATCGACGATTTCCTTGACGCGAGCATCGTGCTCTTCATCAAGAATCTGGTCGCACTTGTTCAGGATCAGCCAGCGATCACGCTCCGCCAGGGACGGGCTGAACTTGGTCAACTCACTGACGATGACTTCTGCGGCGTCCGGGGCACTGGTTTCATCCAGCGGCGCCATGTCGACGAGGTGCAACAGCAGACGAGTACGCGACAAGTGCTTGAGGAAGCGAATCCCCAGGCCCGCGCCGTCGGAAGCACCTTCGATCAGGCCCGGAATGTCCGCGACCACGAAGCTCTTCCAGCGATCGACACTGACCACACCCAGGTTCGGCACCAGCGTGGTGAACGGGTAGTCGGCGACTTTCGGCTTGGCGGCCGATACCGAACGGATAAAGGTACTTTTACCGGCGTTCGGCAAGCCCAGCAGACCGACGTCCGCGAGCACTTTCATTTCCAGCTTCAGGTCACGCTGCTCGCCCGGCTTGCCTGGCGTAGTCTGACGCGGAGCACGGTTGGTACTGGATTTGAAACGGGTGTTGCCCAGGCCGTGCCAGCCGCCGTGTGCCACCAGCAGTTTCTGGCCAGCCTTGGTCAGGTCGCCGATCACTTCCTGAGTGGCAGAGTCGATCACCGTGGTACCAACCGGTACACGCAGGATCAGGTCCTCGCCCTTCTTGCCGGTGCAGTCGGTGCTGCCGCCGTTGGAGCCACGCTCGGCATCGAAGTGCCGGGTGTAACGGTAGTCCACCAGGGTATTGAGGTTTTCGTCGGCCATCATGTAGATGGAACCGCCATCACCACCATCACCACCGTTAGGACCGCCGTTTTCGATGAATTTTTCGCGACGGAAACTCATGCAGCCATTGCCGCCATCACCGGCCTTTACTCGAATCGATACTTCATCAACAAACTTCATAACAAACGCCTCTCGCCATACGGACGAGCCGAAAAACAATCAAGACATAAGACTCTTGCAAAAATGAGCGCAGCGACCCCAAACCACGACACCTACATCGTACGCCGACAGCCCATGCAAACAGCTTTGCAAGAGACTCACCCCACAAACGAAAAAGCCCCGTCGCGAGACAGGGCTTTTCCAGCGATCGCGCAATTAAGCTGCGACTACGCTCACGTAACGACGACCGAAGGCGCCTTTTACTTCGAACTTGATCACGCCTTCGACTTTAGCGAAGAGGGTGTGATCTTTACCCATGCCAACGCCGTAGCCAGCGTGGAATTGGGTGCCGCGCTGACGCACGATGATGTTGCCTGCCTTGATAGCCTGGCCGCCATACATCTTCACGCCAAGGCGTTTGGCTTCTGAGTCGCGACCGTTACGGGTACTACCACCAGCTTTTTTGTGTGCCATGAGTTCAATTCTCCTAGTGAGGAATTAGGCTGAAATTAAGCCTGAATACCGGTGATTTTGATCTCGGTGTACCACTGGCGGTGGCCCATACGCTTCATGTGGTGCTTACGGCGACGGAACTTGATGATGCGGACTTTATCGTGACGACCTTGGGAGATCACTTCAGCCACAACGGTAGCGCCAGCAACAACTGGAGCGCCGATATTCACGTCGTCACCGTTGGCAACCAACAGAACGCGATCAAAGGTAACGGATTCGCCGGTAGCGACTTCCAGTTTTTCGATCTTCAGGTATTCACCTGGGGCGACTTTGTACTGCTTGCCGCCAGTAACGATTACTGCATAAGACATGGTATTTCTCCGATAATCCTGCTCACCCAGCTCTTTATAAGAAGAGGTATTGGCTGGCATGGCTGCATGGGGCTGGAGGCCCGCTTGCAATTGCGTAAGGCAGGTGCTGCCCAGGAAGTTCAGGGTGCGCGATTGTACGCAAGCCACGCTAGCCTTGCAAGAGGCCGTCCATCGCGCCTTGACACCTGCAGGCGTGGGTCCTAGCATGCCGCGCAACCCTTCTGGAGCGACTGTCGCTGATGCAACCCCAAGCCTTCTACCGCGCGGTCGCGGACGATTTTAGCGCCGTCGACGGCATCATCAAGAAGCAGCTGACTTCCCGAGTGCCGCTGGTATCGAAAATCGGCGATTACATTACCTCGGCCGGCGGCAAACGCCTGCGTCCTTTATTGGTGTTGCTGTGTGGCAAGGCTCTGGGCCGTGAAGGTGACGACCTGCGCCTGCTGGCCGCCACCATCGAGTTCCTGCACACCGCTACCCTGCTGCATGACGACGTGGTCGACATGTCCGGCATGCGCCGGGGACGCTCGACTGCCAACGCCATGTGGGGCAACGCGCCAAGCGTGCTGGTCGGTGATTTCCTGTATTCGCGCTCCTTCGAAATGATGGTCGAGCTGGGCTCCATGCCAGTGATGAAGATCCTTTCGCAAGCCACGCGCATCATCGCCGAAGGCGAAGTGTTGCAGCTGTCGAAGGTGCGTGACGCCAGCACCACCGAAGAAACCTACATGGAGGTCATCCGCGGCAAGACCGCGATGCTCTTCGAAGCCTCGACCCATAGTGCCGCCGCCCTGTGCGAAGCCACGCCGGAGCAGGCCGAAGCCCTGCGTACATTCGGCGATCACCTGGGAGTGGCCTTCCAACTGGTCGACGACCTGCTTGATTACAAAGGCGACGCCGAAACCCTGGGCAAGAACGTCGGTGACGATCTGGCCGAAGGCAAGCCGACCCTGCCGCTGATCTACACCATGCGTGAAGGTACGCCGGAGCAGGCCGCCCTGGTACGCAAAGCGATCCAGAAAGGCGGCATCGAAGACCTGGAAAGCATCCGCGAAGCCGTAGAAGCCTCGGGCTCGCTGGAGTACACCGCAAAACTGGCTCGCGACTACGTAGCCCGTGCGATCAAGTGCCTCGACGTGCTGCCAGCCAGCGAGTACCGCGATGCACTGGTCGAATTGAGTGAGTTCGCGGTCGCGCGCACGCACTAAAAGACATCTGTAGGAGCGAGCTTGCTCGCGATGGTCGCCAACGATGACACGGGAAACCTGGCATCCCGCTGCGATCTTGAGTCCATCGCGAGCAATCGAGCGTCGACCGGCTGCTCCTACAGGTTTTCCCGCACCGCCCCCTCTCCGCCTAAAACCCTATATAATGTGCGCTTTTTAGCGATCCTGAATCCAAGGAGCCTTAGTGAGCACGCTGCCACCCTGCCCAAAATGCAATTCCGAATACACCTATGAAGACGGCGCCCAGCTGATCTGCCCCGAGTGCGCCCACGAATGGTCCGCCAACGGTGAAGCCGAAGCGGCGTCCGATGACGCTGTGAAAAAGGATTCGGTCGGCAATGTCCTGCAGGACGGCGATACCATCACCGTGATCAAGGACCTCAAGGTCAAGGGTACGTCTTTGGTGGTCAAGGTCGGCACCAAGGTCAAGAACATCCGCCTGTGCGATGGCGATCACGACATCGATTGCAAGATCGACGGTATCGGCCCGATGAAACTCAAGTCCGAGTTCGTCAGAAAAGTCTGAACCTGCTGTCTCCATCCCGCGCCCGGCGCGGGATGGCGCCTCACCCTCCCCCGCTTCACCCAATAACCCCTCGCAATAGCCAAACGCCAGTCGTTTTGACCTGACGCAATCTTTACCCGGAAAAAGGCGCAAACCGCCAATAGGCCCTTGCTATTTTGCGAATAGGAATTATTCTCATAAAACCCTCAGTGGAGATGAGAAACATGACTTATTTGATCGATGCCTGGCTGGACCGCCCACATCCTTACCTCAGGATCCTGCATCGGGAAACCGGGGAAGTCTGTGCCGTACTGGAAGAGGAAGCCTTGAGCGAGCTGCAGGATCAGGGTGATCTGGATCTCAATGGTTTGAGTTCCAGCGAGCCGATGGTGCTCAAGGAAGTGGTGAGAAACCTGTTTCTGTTCTGCTATGCCCGGGCGTTGCGCCCGCACAGCGAACTGCACCACAAGATTGAAATATGAAAAACGCTACAAAACTTTGTAGGAGCGAGCTTGCTCGCGAAGAACTCGAAGACACCGCGTTCATTCAGGATGGTCGCGTTATCGTTTGCGCCCATCGCGAGCAAGCTCGCTCCTACAGGTAATCAGCGGGTCTTACAGAACGTCGAGCAGTTCGACGTCGAACACCAGTACGCTGTGCGGCGGGATGCTGCCAACGCCTTGAGCGCCGTAAGCCAGTTCGCTCGGCACATACAGGCGCCATTTGCTGCCGGCGTTCATCAGTTGCAGGGCTTCGGTCCAGCCGGCGATCACGCCACCGACCGGGAATTCTGCAGGCTGGCCACGCTCGTAGGAGCTGTCGAACACAGTGCCGTCGATCAGGGTGCCGTGGTAGTGAGTACGCACGGAGTCTTCACGGGATGGCTTGGCGCCTTCACCAGCGGTCAGGACTTCGAACTGCAGGCCGGAAGCCAGAGTGGTGATGCCTTCACGCTTGGCGTTTTCAGCCAGGAAAGCCAGGCCTTCGCCAGCAGCCGCTTCAGCCTTGGCTGCAGCTTCGGCCTGCATGATTTCGCGGATGACTTTGAAGCTGGCGGACATTTCTTCCTGACCCACACGGCTTGGCTTGCCGGCGAATGCGTCGGTCAGACCTGCCAGGATCGCGTCCAGGCTTACGCCCGGTGGCGGGTTGTCGCGCAGCTGGTCGCCCAGCTGACGGCCAATACCGTAGCTGACGCGGGTTTCGTCGGTGGACAGATTTACTTCGGACATGACACTGCTCCGCTGTGCGGACGGCTCGGGAACTTGCCATGCGTGCACAGCGCGTCCCGGAGCGCCCGGAACCAAAAGGGCCAGCAGACTAGCACAGATGTCACGTCATTGATGAGGGACCTCAGGCGATCGGCACCTTCAGGTTTTCCTCCACATCGGCAACCAGCCCGCACATCTCGTCATGCACGACCGTGTGCACAAGGTTGAAGTGCAACTTGGGAAAGGAGCGCAGCACATCACGGGCATGCTCCACTGAGCGCAACTGCATCGTGTGACCTGGCGCATCGTTCAAGGGATACGCCGCTCCGTGCATACGCGCCTCAAGCAAGTAAATGCCTCCCTCCATGGAGATCAGGTTCAGCTCATCGACCTTCCCGGCGACGGCATACGCATTCAACTCTTGCAGGTTCATGAGCGCACCTCACGCAGTAGCGAGCCTCTTTACAGGGATAGGCTTCGGCGCATCAAAGCACAAGCCACAAACGACGCCGCCCGTCTGTTTTGCAACAGACGGGCGGCGTGTTTCATGGGGCCGGCAATGGATCAGTGCTTGGTGACTTTATCCAGGTAACCCATGGCGAATGCCGAGACCACGAAGGTCATGTGGATGATCACATACCACTGCAGATGTTCAGGATCGACGTTCTTGGCGTCCATGAAGATGCGCAGCAGGTGAATGGACGAGATCGCCACGATCGACGCAGCCACCTTCATTTTCAGCGACGAAGAGTCCATGGTGCCCAGCCAGTTGAGCTTTTCCTTGCTATCGTCGATGTCCAGTTGCGAGACGAAGTTCTCGTAGCCGGAAATCATCACCATCACCAGCAATCCGCCCACCAGCGCCATGTCGATCAGCGACAGCAGCACCAGGATCAAATCCGACTCAGCCATCGAAAACACGTTCGGGATGACGTGGAAGACTTCCTGGAAGAATTTCAGCGCCAGCGCCAGCAACCCGAGGGACAGGCCGAAATAGATCGGCGCCAGCAGCCAGCGCGAGGCGTACATTGTATTTTCGATAAAGCGTTCCATTGAATCTCACACGTTGGATTGGAAATGGCCGCGAGTATACCAGCCGCCCGTCCATAGCCAGAAACCGTCGAAAAATCCGCCACCTGCGCCTGTGTATCAAGGTTTTTCTGCTAGTGTCCAAATCATTGACTGCTCAGTAATGTCGGACAGGAAGACTGGAAATGGGTGTGCGATTGCCTTTGACGAGTGCCGGTATTTGCCTGGTGCTGCTGCTAAGCGGCTGCTCACCCAGCGATGAAAAACGCCAGGTCAGCCTCGAAGAAAAAACCGCGCAGTTCGAAAAGTCGCTGGACGCCATCCAGGATCCGAAACTCAAGGACGCCGTGTCGGAGCTGGGCGGCTCACTGCTGCTGCTCGAGCGCGCACGACTCAAGCTCGACAGTAAACCGGTGGAAACCGAATACGGCGAAGACGCCCTCGCCATGCTCAAGCACTACCCGACCCCGCAGGCCCTGGTCGACACCTATATCAACGGGTTGTTCGTGTTGCAAAAGGACTCCGGTTCCGACTACCTGATCGATCTGCAACCGGTGTTCCCGTTCACGTTCAGCATTCCTGCCGCGTTTTTGTTTCCCCATGGCCTGGAATGGCAGTCGGTCACCCTGAGCAATAAACGGGTGATTCCATTCCAGCCGGAATGGTCGGAAACCGACCCCGGCATTCAACTCAGCCCATCGAGCTCCAACCTGACCAACCCCGATGACCTGACCGTGGCCTACCCCTTCATCGAAGGCCTCGACATCGACAGAAAGCAGCAACCGCAACCGGTGAGCCTGCAAGGCAAAGTCGAAGTCATCGCGCCACGCCGCCTCTACAGCTTCGACCTGACGAAAAAGGACGTGGGCCAGACTCGCACCAATGACAACCTGAGTGTCACCCTGCTCACATTGACGAACAACTACGCGGAAGTCGAATACAACAACAGCGCGCCGCTGGCTCCCGAAGTCAGTGAAACACCGCTGAAGCCGCTGATCGTTCAGGCCAGGGACAGCACCGGGCAATTCATCACGCGCGCCGGCTCAATCAACGAAACAGCGGTACAGATTGCCTTCTATCAGCAACAGCTGGCCAAGATGCAGCAGCAAAAGAGCTGGAGCGAGTCCCTGGAAAAACAGCTCGACGAAGAACAACGCAACTTTGAGAAACAGCAGACTCGACATTATTCGAAGGTGTACTTCAACGGGACCATCGAAACCCTCGAAGTCAGCATGCTGGATTTTTCTGCCGTCACCGTCACCCGAAAGGACCTCGACCTGCCGATTCGGCGCTTTGATGCCATTACCACGGACAAGACCATCCAGCCCTTGAACCTGTCCGTGGTGGTCTATGACGACCAGGCGGCGAGCTGGCTGAAAGGGGCAACGCTGACTGAGGATCAACTGAAAAAGAACGTCAGCATCAGTCAGTCGGTCGACGACCCCAGTGCTGCAAGAATCGAATTCACTCATCTGCGCAGCTTCAACGATGAACTGCTTGGCACATCGTTCAACCCCGGAGAAAGCCCGGTGAGCTTCTTCACCGAAGACGCTCGCGGCAATCGCGACGAGCCGATCGAACTGCCGCCTGAGGCGTACCAGGTCGATCCCCTGCGCGGCACCATCACTTACGATCTGAATCTGTTTCCGCAAACGCCGGCCTATGCAGTGGGCTCGATGCCGCTGTTCCTGGCCACGGTCGACAAAAAAACCGTGGATGCCCGTCAACTGCCCAAAGGCCTTGGACTCAAAGACAATGCGCTGGTGGTGGATCTGAAAGCATTTCCCGCCCAGGACTGGCGCTTTTTCGCCAAGGACGACAGCGGCAATTACTTGAAGGAGATTCTATCGGTCAGCCATGGCGCGAGCGCACAAGGTCCGGCGCAGTTTATCGTGCATTACTTCTACGGGCAGCCTGCGCGCCTGGAAACCTATCAGCGCACTGACCTCGCCACCGTGCAATATGGTTTCGAGGTCAAACTCGAAAAGGCCGACATGATGCGCCTTGATCAATAGTGCGACTCAGTGCTCGGGGTGAAACTCGAAACCGCCCATGTTTCGGCAGCGACCACCATTGATTTCCCGCAGTTGGGCTTGCAGGTGCAGGCACCAGATTTGCGGATCGTCGGCCAACTCGTAGCCGTGCAGGGTCAGGCTTTCAACGATGGTGTCGAGGATTGATTCAGCGACGACCGGCCCGTGAAACGGGCCTTGGGCCTTGATGGCCGAAGGTTGTTCGCCGGCCATTCCAGCGGCGAACAGCAGAGTCCACATGCCCGTATCTCCCGCCAATGGACGGATGGCACATTCGATACGGGTCACAAGGCCCAGGCATTGACGGGTGAGGCAGAGGTTGCGCGACATGGCGGCGACCCTCGGTAGATCCGGTATTCAGCCCCCTCGGGAAGGCTGTTTCGATCCTGTGATTACTCTCGATATCCCTGAGCAGAGAATAGAAGAAAAGTCTGGCTTACAGGCCACGCGAGACCGAAAGGCGCCGAATGGTCATAGCGTGAATATTGACGTCATTTCGACGACGCTTTTCCAGTTATTCACACAAGCAAATGTGGGAGCGGGTTTGCTCGCGAAAGCGGTCAATCAGCCAACATAAATGTTGAATGTTCCGACGCTTTCGTCGGAACGCCGCCCGGAGCAAGCCCGCTCCCACATGGGTTACTGCATCAAGCCGGCTTGGTTTCCGCCAAAGCCTCTTGCGCCAACTCCTTCTCGGCTTCTTTCAGATCATCTTCACTGATCATTTCCGCGATAACCCGCAGTCGCTCCACGACCCGCGCGTTCACGCTGCCTTCAGGGAATTCGCCATTCTCGTCCGGTTCGCCGGCCGGCTCGCCAACCAGCAAACTCAAGGCTTCGTCGGCCTGACGGACCGCATAGACATGGAACTGCCCCGCACGCACCGCCGCCAGCACCTTCTCGTCGAGCATCAGCGTGGCGACGTTGGCGTGAGGAATGATTGCCCCCTGCTCACCGGTCAACCCACGGGCTTCACACAGACGGAAGAAGCCCTCGATCTTCTCGTTGACTCCACCGACCGCCTGCACTTCGCCGAACTGGTTGATCGAACCGGTGATGGCAAAACACTGCTTGAGCGGGGTTTTCGACAAGGCCGAGATCAGGGTGCAGGCCTCGCCCAGGGAAGCACTGTCGCCATCGACATAACCGTAGGATTGCTCCAGGGCGATGCTCGCGGAGATTGCCAGCGGAAACTCTTGGGCGTAACGGCTGCCCAGATAACCGGTAAGGATCATCACGCCTTTGGAGTGGATCGGCTGGCCGAGGTTGACCTCGCGCTCGATGTCGACGATGCCGCTGCCGCCCGGGTACACCGTGGCGGAAATCCGCGCCGGTATACCAAAGGCCGAGTCGCCGACTTCCAGCACGGTCAAGCCATTGCACTTGCCGACCGCCGCACCAGCGGTATCGATCAGGATGATCCCGGCCAGCATGTCGTCGAGAATCCGCGCCGAAACCCGCCCGGTCCGCGTGGCCTTGGCCTTGAGCGCACGCTCGATATGTCCCGCGTCGGTCCTTTCATCGCCGGCCAGATGGCGGATGAAGTCCGCCTCGCTGACCAGTTGGAACAAGTCACCGATACGCGCTGACAAGCGCCCCTGGTGCTCCGCCAGACGGGCACTGTAAGTCGCCAGACGTGCCACTGCATCGGCGGTCAGCGGTGCCATGCCTTCTTCGGAAGTACGGGTTTTGAGCAACTGGGCGAACTGCTCCAGGCTCTCGTCGACCATCGGGATATCTTCGTCGAAATCCACCAGGACGCGGAACATCTCCTGGAAGTCCGGATCAAGGTCTTGCAGCGTGTAATACAGCTGACGGGCACCGATGATGATTACTTTGACCTGCAACGGGATGTGTTGCGGAGTCAGGGTCACGGTGGCCAGGCGGCCCAGCTCACCCAGCGGTGATTCCATTTTCAGCTTGCGCGATTGCAGGGCGCGTTTCAGCGCGTCCCACACGAACGGCTCGCTGAGCATCTTGTCCGCTTCAAGGATCAGGAACCCACCGTTGGCCCGGTGCAAGGCTCCCGGCCGCAGCTGGCGGTAAGTGGTATACAGCGCACCCTGGTCGGTGCTGTATTCGATACGACCGAAGAGGTTTTCGTAGGTCGGGTGCGGCTCGAACACCACGGGCGCACCGCCGCTGGCCGAGTGACCGACCACCAGACTTGGCGCGTATTGTTCCTCCAGCAACTTGCGGGCGACAGCGTCAGTCTTGCTGTCGTCCACCAGTTGCTCGACCACGGTCTTGAGCAAGTACACCTGCATGGCTTGCAGATAACCGCAAACCGCCGCGTTCTCGGCGTATTTCTCCGACAATGGCGACAACAATGGCTGCAAGGCCAGGGTGATGGTTTCTTCGTTCAGATGACGCAACTGGTTGCTCGACTCACGCTTCCATTGCGGCAGGCTGGCGAGCTCCTCGTTCAGGCGCTCCTCCAGAGCCGAAATATCCTCGTGAAAGCGCTCACGCTCGGCTTCCGGCAACTGGGCGAACTCAGCTTCGTCCAACGCTTTGCCGTCGCCCATCGGGGTGAAGGCGATATTGCTCGCGTCGCGGTACAGCGCGACGTCCTTTTCCAGCGCCAGACGCTCGATGACGTCCAGGGCCTTGTCGTAGCGCTGGTTGAAGGCGCGGTCGATGCTGCTTTTCTTCTGCTGGTAGGACGGATGCTCGAAGACTGCCGGAAACGTCGCCAGCAGGTTGTCGATCAAGCCGTTGATGTCACCGATGAAGGCACCGGCGGTGCCCGACGGCAGTTCCAGTGCGCGCGGCTCGCGAGGCTCATCGAAATTGTTGACGTAGACCCAGTCCGCCGGGGTCTGCAGGCGCTTGCCTTCGGCCTTGAGGTAGCGTTTGACGAACGAGAACCGGCCAGTGCCGGGCTCGCCCATGACGAATACGTTGTAACCGGGGCGTGGCATGGCCACACCGAACTGCAAGGCTTCGACCGCACGTTCCTGGCCAAGCACACCGCGAAAGGGCTCCAGATCATTGGTGGTAGAGAAGCTGAACTGTTCAGCGGAAAACGGACGGGTCAGCGCTTCGGGCGCTAGACGCAAGCTGGCAGCAACAGGATCAGGCATCGGGCTTCCTTAACAATCAGGCGGGGCAGATGGCAGCATTCTGGCGCCGCCCATGCCCGACTGGCAAGGAGCACCGCTGGCCGGAGCAGCGTCAATCCGCCAACCCCAGGCGGGCCGGGCTTTCGCCACCGTTTCCCATGAATGTTCTGCAAAAAATAACGGAACCTCGTGATCGTGCCTAAACTCCAGACTGCGCGGCTGGACTAATGACCGGCCCACTGGCACCAGACGGGCCAGACCCATGTCCATTGGTAGGCACCTAAAGAGAACAAAGCTATGAAACGGATTCTTCTCGGTACTCTCTTCACCGCTGTATCCATCAACGCCATGGCTCAGGCGCCAGGCGGCCCGGATTGCGGTTGGGGCAACATGCTGTTCGAAGGCCAGCGTGGCACTCCGGCTCACTTCCTGGCATCCACCACCAACGGCACCTCCGGCAACGCAACCTTCGGCATGACCTCCGGCACCAACGGTTGCGCGACCAATGCGTCGCTGACCTATGGCGGCAAATCCTGGTTTGCCATGAATGGCATGATGAACGAGCTGTCCGAAGACATGGCCAAAGGTCAGGGCGAAGCGCTGACCACCTACGCCGTGGTACTGGGCGTGGCGCCGGAAGACCGTGCGCACTTCGCCGCCGTCACCCACGAGCACTTCCAGCAGATCTTCAACAAGGCTGACGTGACTGCCGAAGACGTGCATACCAATACCCTCGCCGTCCTGAAGAACGACCCTCGACTGGCCAAGTACGCCACCCAGGCATAAGCTCGACTCGCCCCGCTTCTCTCGGGAAGCGGGTTTTGTTTTTTGGACCTGCCCCACTCCGGGTAATGTTGCTGACTACTGTAGGAGCTGGCTTGCCAGCGATGGTTTCAAAGGCGCTGTGTTTATCCAGTAGACACGCGTTATCGTTAACGACCATCGCTGGCAAGCCAGCTCCTACAGGTAAAAGACATCCACCTCGTTGGGTCTTCATTTTTTCCTGTTTAAGTTGCCACCTATGCTCAAACGCCTTGCCTGGCTGGCGCTGTGTGTCTGCGCCCCGCTGTCCGCCGCGCCTCAAATCGACCCGCAACGTTTGCAGCAACTGGCCAACGACCCTTTCTGGATATCCCTGGGCCATTACGAAACCGCCAAGCTCGGCGGCTGGCGCAGCTATGTCAGCGACAGGAGATTCTTCCTCGCCGCTGACGGCAATGAACATCCCGACCATGAACTGGCGGCGACGGTACAGGCCTTGTACGCCCCGGCCAGTGCCGGTGAAACGCACGCTCAATGCGTCTACCCTGCCCGCACCCGCTGGCTGAAAGAACAGCTCGGCCTGACCGGCCTGCCGACGCCGGACTGCGCCGGGTTCAGGCAATGGTTCAAGGACGTCTCACCGGACAGTGCGGTGATGATCTTCCCGGCAGCCTACCTGAACAGCCCGTCCTCGATGTTTGGCCACACCCTGCTGCGCATCGACCAGGCCGAAGTGAAGAGCGACAAGACTTCGCTGCTCAGTTACGCGATCAACTTCGGCGCCTACATCGAGGGCTCGGACAACAGCATCCTCTATGCCTGGAAAGGCCTGATGGGCGGTTACCCCGGCTTGTTCGCGATGGTGCCCTACCAGGAAAAACTCTCGGAATACCGCAGCCTGGAAAACCGCGACCTGTGGGAATACCGGCTGAACCTGACCCGGCAGGAAACCGAGCGCATGGTCGAGCACGTCTGGGAGCTGAAGCAGATCAGGTTCGACTATTTCTTCTTCGACGAAAACTGCTCATACCGTTTACTGGAACTGCTGCAAGTAGCCCGCCCGAGCTTGCGCCTGACCGGGCAATTTCCACTCACGGCCATCCCGACCGACACCGTCAAAGCGGTGAAAAATGCCGGGCTGGTGGAATCCATCCAGTATCGTCCGTCCCGGGAGCGCGAGTTGCTCAGTCGCGCCGAGCCGCTCAACCCTGAAGAGCAGCAATGGGTGTTGAAAGTCAGCGCCGATCAGAAGCGATTGCAGGATCCGGCGTTCAAGGCACAACCCCGCGAGCGCCAGGCGCTGATCATCGATGCGGCCTATCGACTGGAGCGTTACCGCGCCAATGGCCAGGAACGCGACCCGGCGCGCGCCCAGCGCAGCTTCGAACTGCTGCGGGCAATCAACCAGAACCCGGCGCCGGAGCTGGACATCGCGCAACCCGGCCTGCCTGAAGACGGTCACGAGTCCCGTACCTGGCAGCTCGGCCTCGGCACCCGGGGTGACAGAGCCTTTGGCGAGTACGGCTTGCGCATGGCTTATCACGACCTCAATGACAACAGCGAAAGCTTTCCACTGGGCGCGCAGATCGAAATCCTGCAATTGAAACTGCGCCAGTACGAAGGCAATGACTGGCAAGTACAGCAACTGGACCTGGCGACCATTCGCTCCCTGACCCCGCGCAACCAATTGCTGCAACCACTGTCATGGCAAGTCACCGGTGGTCTGGAGCGGGTGCCGGGCAAGCACGATGACCAGACCCTGGTCAGCCACGTCAACGGCGGTGGCGGTGGGACCTGGCAACTGGGCGATGACCTGCTCGGATTTGCCCTGGGCACTGTGCGTATCGAACACAACAACGACTTCGCCGCCTTCATCGCGCCGGCCGCTGGCTTCAACAGTGGTGTGCTGTGGAAAAACCCGGTGGGCAACCTGAGCCTGGAAGCCAAGGGTGATTTCTTCACCAATGGCGAAGTGCGTCGTAGCCTGAGCCTGAATCAGCAATGGGAAATGTCCCGCAATCTCGGACTGCGCTTGAGTGCCCGGCGCGAGTTCAGCCATCTGGCGACGCCCGAGAACGAAGTGATGCTTGAGCTGAAGTGGTATCACTACTGACCTGATACACACCCACCGCCCCTGTGGGAGGGAGCGAGCAAGCTCGCTCCTACAAGCGGTACGCGGTGTTGAGTGGATTTTTCACCGCCCTTGCACACCATCCTGGCGAGCCGGCTTCTAGACTTTCCTTATGGGCCGTTGGGGCATGGGAGTTCGAAATGTGGCGAGTGACAGGCCCGGGCCTATCACTCGCCGTAAGTCGCTTTCAGACATCCAGTGAAACCAGATGCCTGCGACCATGATCCAAACCCTATGCCGGGAGAATTCCATGAGCCGTGCCTTCGTCCATGAAGATAACGCCGCTGCGCAAACCGATCAGCCTGTCGAACGGCAGGTCAGCGCGCAGCCCAATTACGTCACGCCGCAAGGCCTCAGCCTGTTGCAGGCTAAAGTCGCCGAACTGCAAGCCCTGCACACTGAACAATCGGCAAAGGGCGACGAGGCCGACAAGCAGCGCCTGGTGGATCTCGAACGTGATTTGCGTTACTTCAAGCAGCGCCTGGGCAGCGCCCAGGTGGTACCCGCCGCGACTTCGACCGAGAAAGTGCAGTTCGGCAGTTGGGTGACCTATGCCGATGAACACAACACCGAACGCCGGGTACAACTGGTGGGCGAAGATCAGGCCGATGCCGCCCACGGCCTGATCAACTGGGGTTCACCGCTGGGCCGGGCGCTGTTCGGCGCACGACTCAACGATGAAGTGCTCTGGCAGCGCCCTGTTGGCGATCAAGTGATTGAAGTGATCCGCATCGAACCGTCTTAAACCACACCTTGGGCCAACATTGCATCGGCGACTTTGACGAAGCCTGCGATGTTCGCGCCTTTGACATAGTTGATACGTCCGTTCTCTTCACCGTAGTGCACACAGGCGTGATGGATCGACTGCATGATCGCGTGCAGCTTGCTGTCCACCTCACCGGAGGTCCACAGCAAACGCATGGCGTTCTGCGACATCTCCAGACCGCTCACCGCCACGCCACCGGCGTTGGATGCCTTGCCCGGGGCAAACAGAATGCCGGCCTCGACGAAGATATCCACAGCCTCCAGCGTGGTCGGCATGTTCGCGCCTTCGGCCACGCATACGCAGCCGTTACGCAGCAGAGTGTGCGCAGCTTCGGCATCGAGTTCGTTCTGCGTGGCGCATGGCAGCGCGATGTCGCACGGCAGCGTCCATGGGTGCTGGCCGGCGCGAAACTCCAGGCCGAACGCCGCCGCCAATTCGCTGATCCGCCCGCGTTTGACGTTTTTCAGATCCAGCAACGCCAGCCACTGATCTTCACTCAGGCCAGCTTCGCAATACAGCGTGCCTTCGGAGTCGGACAGGGAAATCACTTTGCCACCCAGGTCCATCACCTTGCGTGCTGCGTACTGGGCAACGTTGCCGGAACCGGAGATTGCCACGCGCTTGCCTTCAACGGTCTGATCACGGCGCTTGAGCATTTCTTCGGCGAAGTACACGCAACCGAAACCGGTGGCTTCAGGGCGAATCAGGCTGCCGCCGTAGCTTGGGCCTTTGCCTGTCAGCACACTGGTGAACTGGTTGCTCAGGCGCTTGTACTGGCCGAACAGGAAACCGATCTCCCGCGCACCGACGCCGATGTCCCCGGCCGGCACGTCAACGTCTGCACCGATGTGGCGGTACAGCTCGCTCATGAAGGCCTGGCAGAAGCGCATGACTTCGGCATCGCTTTTGCCCTTCGGATCGAAGTCCGAACCGCCCTTGCCGCCCCCCATGGGCAATGAAGTCAGGGAGTTCTTGAAGGTCTGTTCGAAGGCGAGGAATTTCAGTACGCCCATGTTCACCGACGGGTGGAAACGCAGGCCGCCCTTGTACGGGCCGATGGCGCTGTTCATCTGGATGCGGAATCCGCGATTGACCTGGACCTTGCCCTGATCGTCGACCCACGACACGCGGAACACTACCGCCCGCTCCGGCTCGCAGATGCGTTCCAGAATGCCCGAGCTCAGGTAATGCGGGTTGGCCTCAAGAAACGGCCATAGACTGCGTAGTACTTCTTCCACGGCCTGGTGGAATTCAGGCTGGTCCGGATCGCGATTTTTCAGGCGGGCAAGGAAGGATTCGACGGATTCGATCATGGAAAAGTCTCGGCAAATTGATTGTCGTTGTAAGAGATTGAGCCGGACTGTAACAAACGACTTGCGCACAAGAACAGCGCAAAATGTCGCACTTATGAAATTAAATGGTGCACAGGATATAAATAACTCCGGTTTCTTGACCATTTTTGCACCTGAACAGGGATCAACAATTCAAGTCTTGCACCATTAGAAACACCGCCTTCGCGAGCAAGCCCGCTCCCACATTTGAAATGCGTTCTACTGTGGGAGCGGGCTTGCTCGCGAATGGCGCGACTCGGCGTCATTGAAAAAACACAGGCATAAAAAAACGGAGCCCGAAGGCTCCGCTCTTTATGCAACCAACCCGAAATCAGGCCAGTTTCTTGTGGCGTACACGATGCGGCTGGGCAGCCGCTTCGCCGAGGCGCTTTCTGCGGTCGGCTTCGTACTCGGTGTAGTTGCCTTCGAAGAACACCGCTTGCGAGTCGTCTTCGTACGCCAGGATGTGCGTCGCGACGCGGTCAAGGAACCACCGGTCGTGGGAGATCACAATGGCGGCGCCCGGGAAGTCCAGCAGGGCTTCTTCCAGGGAACGCAGGGTTTCAACGTCGAGGTCGTTGGACGGTTCGTCGAGCAGCAGGACGTTGCCGCCCTCTTTCAAGGTCAGGGCCAGGTGCAAGCGACCACGCTCACCACCGGACAGGTCCTTGACGAACTTCTGCTGATCGCCGCCCTTGAAGTTGAAGCGACCGACGTAGGTACGCGACGGGATCTCGTAGTTGCCGATGCGGATCTGGTCGGAACCGTCGGAGATCTGCTGGAACACGGTCTTGCTGCCGTCCAGGTCTTCGCGGCTCTGATCCACACACGCAAGCTGCACGGTTTCACCGACTTCGATGCTGCCCGAATCCGGAGTTTCCTTGCCCATCAGCATGCGGAACAGGGTCGACTTACCGGCACCGTTACCGCCGATCACGCCGACGATGGCGCCTTTAGGCATGGAGAACGACAGGTTGTCGATCAGCACGCGGTCGCCGTAGCCCTTGGTGACGTTCTTGAACTCGATGACCTTGTCGCCCAGGCGCGGACCGGCCGGGATATAAATCTCGTTGGTTTCGCTGCGTTTCTGGAATTCCTGCGATTGCATTTCTTCGAAGCGTTGCAGACGAGCCTTGGATTTGGACTGGCGGGCCTTGGCGCCTTTGCGCACCCACTCCAGTTCTTCCTTCATGGCTTTTTCGTGGGCCGACTGCTGCTTGGATTCGGCAGCCAGACGATCGGACTTGGCTTCCAGCCAACCCGAATAGTTGCCTTCGTACGGAATGCCCGCGCCGCGGTCGAGTTCCAGAATCCAGCCGGCAACGTTGTCCAGGAAGTAACGGTCGTGCGTGATCGCTACCACAGTGCCCGGGAAGTCGTGCAGGAAGTGCTCAAGCCACGCAACGGAGTCGGCGTCCAGGTGGTTGGTCGGTTCGTCGAGCAGCAGCATGTCCGGGGCGGACAGCAGCAGACGGCACAGGGCCACACGACGCTTTTCACCACCGGAAAGGTGTTCGACCCTGGCATCCCAGGCTGGCAGACGCAGCGCATCGGCGGCGACTTCCAGTTGACGCTCCAGGTTGTGGCCGTCGCTGGCTTGCAGGATGGCTTCGAGCTTGGCCTGCTCGGCCGCCAGCTTGTCGAAGTCGGCATCCGGGTCGGCGTAGGCCGCGTAGACCTCGTCCAGACGCGCCTGGGCGTCCTTGATCACGCTGACCGCTTCCTCGACCACTTCACGCACGGTCTTGGTCGGGTCCAGGATCGGTTCCTGCGGCAGGTAGCCGATGTTCAGCTCCGGCATTGGGCGGGCTTCGCCTTCGAATTCGGTATCGACGCCGGCCATGATTTTCAACAGCGTGGACTTACCCGAACCGTTGAGGCCGAGTACGCCGATCTTGGCGCCGGGGAAGAACGACAGAGAAATGTTTTTCAGGATTTCCCGCTTCGGCGGAACAACTTTGCCCAGCCGATGCATGGTGAATACGTATTGAGCCATGGAGAACCTAGGGTCAGTGACTGATGAATGATTGGAGCGCAGGCAATGCCCGGCCAGACCGTGCGCGTCGCTCGCTTGAAGGGATCAAAACGTGCGCGCTGAAAAAAGTCTGAGTCTAGGAGCTGGTCCAGACGCTGTTAAAACGTAATGAGCGAAGGAAAGACAAGGCGAAAACAGGCGAGGACGCGGAGTTTACGAGTTGTAAATGAGCAGTCCGAGCCTGTTTTCAACGCAGTATTTCCGAGAGCAGTAGTTTTAGCAGTGTCTGGGCCCCCGCGTAACCGGCAAAGCTACCTGAATGACCAGTGGCAGTCCAGCCGACGGACAGGGGCTGGCACTTCGCCACAACTCAAGGCATGCTAGCCGCCCTTCGGGCGTCCGGCTTATAGTGCACGTCGCGTCGGTCCAGCCAAACCGCAGGATTACAGCTTGTCCAATGTCCCCCCGCCTCTGACTTCCAGTGCGCCGGCCACAACGCCCGGCTCCCCCCTGCTCGGGACTTTGAAGGGCACCTTGGCGACACTTGCACTATTGCTGCTGGCCCTGCTGTTCTGGCAGTTGCTCGACCAACTGCGGGAAACCCAGAAGAACCAGCGCCAGTACACCATCGACTACACCGCCGATCTGGCCGCGCAGGTCAGCCTGAACATGGCACTCAACGCGCAGATCGCCCTCAATCTGTTGCCGATCGTCGAACAACCGCAGGACGCCGATGAGCTGCAGGCCCTGCTGCGCAAGCTGCAACAGTCACTGCCTGATCTGCGCAGCCTGGCTTTGCTCAGCCCCTCCGGAAAAGTCATCAGTGACAGCGCTCCCGATAGCGATGACAGCCACTACCTGGGTGAACTGGTACGCCGCAGCCACGCCCAGGCGCACTACTTCAGCAATGCCACCGACGGTTCCGTGGTGCATCTATTGTTGCATCAGGCCAGCGGCAGCTCCCGAGGCTATTGGGCCTTGCGTCTGACTCCCACCTTCTTTTCGTCCTTGACCAAGCAAGGCGAGGCCGTGGACCGTCCGATGTGGCTGGTGGAAAACCGTGTCAATCATCAGATCGTCAGCCGTGACGAAGCGTTGCCCTCGGTCACCCCGGGGACGCTGACCGCCGACGACATCGCCAACAGCGTGCTGACGGTTCCGCTGAGCAGCAGCGATTGGCAATTGCGCGGCTTGTTCGACCGTCAGCGCGTGCTGGAGCAACTGCTACCGGCGTTCATCGGCAAATGCCTGCTGGGCCTGGCGTTTTCCATGCTGCCGTTTCTTGCCTTGCTGAACATGCGCCGACGTCAGCGCCAGTTGAATGAAGGCCGCCGGCGTTATCAGGACATATTCGAAGGCACCGGCGTGGCTTTGTGCGTGCTCGACATGTCAGGGCTCAAGGTCTTTTTCGACAAGGCACAGCTGCAGGGCAGCGAGCAACTGCAAGCATGGCTGGCGATCCCGGAGCAACGCCGTCAATTGCTGAACGAACTGCGGATCACCGAGGTCAACCAGGTCGCGCTGCAACTGCTTAATGTCGATAGCACCGACAACGCCTGGAAACTGCTGGTCGACGGCAATCCGCAGGACGGCACCGCCATCGGCAACCAGGTGCTCGACGCGATGCTCAATCGGCAGCAACAGCTGGAGCTGGAAATCAAGCTCCAGGACGCCAGCGGTCGCGACCAGCACCTGTGGCTGGTGCTGCGCCTGCCGCAAACCCCGGACGACTATGACGCGGTGATCCTGAGCATCACCGACATCACCAGCCGCAAGCTCATCGAATTGTCATTGCAGGAGCGTGAAGGGTTCTGGTCGGATGTGGTGCGCACGGTGCCGGATCACCTGTATGTGCAGGACGTGATCAGCCAGCGCATGATCTTCAGCAACCACCACCTGGGCCAGACCCTGGGTTACAACCGCACTGAACTGCAGCAGATGGGTGAATACTTCTGGGAAATCCTCCTGCATCCCGAAGACGCCGACTATTACCATCGCTCCCGCCAGGTCCAGCGCCAGACCGGTTATCGCCAGTTGATGCAGTGCCAGTTGCGCTTCCGCCATCGGGACGGCCAGTGGCGACGCTTCGAGATTCGCGAACAGGCACTGGCGCGGGACAAGGAGGATCAGGTCACGCGGATCATCGGCGTGGCCAAGGACATCACCGACCAGATCGAAGCAAGCGAATCGCTGCGCGACAGCGAGCAGCGCTACCGGATGCTCGCCGAAAGCATCAGCGACGTGATTTTCTCCACCGACAACCGCCTTAACCTCAATTACGTCAGCCCTTCGGTGCAAGCCGTGCTGGGCTACAACGCCGAGTGGATTTTCCAGAATGGCTGGCAATCGACCATTGCCAACCCGCAACAACTGACCGGCATCTACCACCTGATGGACCGGGTCAGCAAAGCGCTGGATCAGCCGGACCAACTGGCGCTGTTGCGCTGCCAGGTGCAAACCCAACTGTTCCTGTTCGATTGCCTGCGGGCCGACGGGCGCAAGATCCCGATCGAGCTGCGCCTGGTATTGGTCTGGGACGATCACGGCACGTTCGAAGGCGTGCTCGGCGTCGGTCGCGACATCAGCCAGCAACGTCGGGCCGAAAAAGACTTGCGCATGGCCGCCACGGTATTCGAACACTCGACCTCGGCGATCCTGATCACCGACCCGGCCGGCTACATCGTCCAGGCCAACGAAGCCTTCAGCCGTGTCAGCGGTTATGCCGTGGAGCAGGTCCTCGACCAGTTGCCGAACATGCTGACCGTCGACGAGCAGCAGGATACCCATCTGCGTTACGTGCTCAAGCAATTGGGCCAGCACAGCACCTGGGAAGGCGAAGTCTGGCTCAAGCGCCGCAACGGCGAGCACTACCCGGCCTGGGTCGGGATCACCGCGGTACTCGACGACGAAGGCGACCTGGCCAGTTATGTGTGTTTCTTCAGTGACATCAGCGAGCGCAAGGCCAGCGAGCAGCGGATTCACCGCCTCGCCTACTACGATGCCCTGACCCACCTGCCCAACCGCACGCTGTTCCAGGATCGCCTGCACACGGCACTGCAATCGGCCGAACGGCAGAAGTCGTGGGTGGTGCTGATGTTCCTCGATCTCGACCGCTTCAAGCCGATCAACGACTCCCTGGGCCACGCCGCCGGCGACCGCATGCTCAAGGAAATGGCCGCGCGCCTGCTCGGTTGCGTCGACGATGACGACACCGTGGCGCGCATGGGCGGGGACGAATTCACCTTGCTCCTGCAACCGCGGGCCAACCGTGAAATCGCCCTGAACCGGGCCATTCATGTGGCCGAACAGATTCTCGCCAGCCTGGTGAAACCGTTTGTGCTTGAAGGCCGCGAGTTCTTCGTCACGGCCAGTATCGGCATCGCCCTGAGCCCGCAGGACGGCAACGAACTCAGCCAATTGATGAAGAATGCCGACACCGCGATGTACCACGCCAAGGAGCGTGGCAAGAACAACTTCCAGTTCTATCAGGCGGACATGAACGCCAGTGCGCTGGAACGCCTGGAGCTGGAAAGCGACTTGCGCCATGCCCTGGAACAGAACGAATTCGTACTGTATTACCAACCGCAGTTCAGCGGCGACGGCAAGCGCCTGACCGGTGCCGAGGCACTGTTGCGCTGGCGCCATCCACGCCGCGGGCTGGTGCCGCCGGGGGATTTCATTCCAGTGCTCGAAGAGCTCGGGCTGGTGGTGGATGTCGGCGACTGGGTGATCAGCGAAGCCTGCCGCCAGCTCAAGGCCTGGCATCAGGCCAGGGTACGGGTGCCGAAGGTGTCGGTGAACATCTCGGCGCGGCAGTTCTCCGACGGCCAGCTCGGCACGCGAATCGCCACCATCCTCAAGGAAACCGGCCTGCCGCCGGCGTGCCTGGAACTGGAACTCACCGAAAGTATCCTGATGCGCGAAGTCTGCGAGGCGATGCAGATACTCGATGGCCTGAAAAACCTCGGCCTGAGCATTGCGGTCGACGATTTCGGTACCGGTTACTCATCGCTCAACTACCTCAAGCAGTTCCCGATCGACGTACTGAAGATCGACCGCACTTTCGTCGACGGCCTGCCGTCGGGTGAACAGGATGCGCAGATCGCCCGGGCGATCATTGCCATGGCCCACAGCCTGAACCTGGCGGTGATCGCCGAAGGCGTGGAAACCCACGAGCAGCTTGATTTCCTGAGGGAGCACGGTTGCGACGAGGTGCAGGGTTACCTGTTCGGCCGTCCGATGCCGGCAGGCCGGTTCGAAGGGCAGTTCAGTAATGATGCGCTGTTCATGTTTGACTGAGGTTTTGCAGCGCCGCAGATGACGCCTTCGCGAGCAAGCCCGCTCCCACATTTTGGAATGCATTCCCCTGTGGGAGCGGGCTTGCTCGCGAAGAGACCGGCACGATCACCGCTAATCCCCGCATGAACACCACTTGTCTGCGACATGATGCCGTTTCATATGCCATCTAAAACCCATTGGGTTAGAATGCCCCCCTTTTCCGCCCCCGATCCTTGAGGACCGCCATGTTCAGCCGTGATTTGACTATTGCCAAGTACGACGCCGATCTCTTTGCCGCCATGGAGCAAGAAGCTCAGCGCCAGGAAGAGCACATTGAGCTGATCGCTTCGGAAAACTACACCAGCCCTGCGGTGATGGAAGCTCAAGGCTCGGTCTTGACCAACAAGTACGCCGAAGGCTACCCGGGCAAGCGCTACTACGGTGGTTGCGAGTACGTAGACGTCGTCGAGCAGTTGGCTATCGATCGCGCCAAAGAGTTGTTCGGTGCCGACTACGCCAACGTTCAGCCACACGCTGGCTCGCAAGCCAACAGCGCCGTTTACCTGGCCCTGCTGTCGGCTGGCGACACCATCCTGGGCATGAGCCTGGCCCACGGCGGTCACCTGACCCACGGCGCCAGCGTTTCGTCCTCCGGCAAGCTGTACAACGCCATCCAGTACGGCATCGACGCCAACGGCCTGATCGACTACGACGAAGTCGAGCGCCTGGCCGTTGAGCACAAGCCGAAAATGATCGTGGCTGGCTTCTCTGCCTACTCGCAGATCCTCGACTTCCCGCGCTTCCGTGCAATCGCTGACAAGGTTGGCGCTTACCTGTTCGTCGACATGGCTCACGTAGCCGGTCTGGTCGCCGCTGGCGTCTACCCGAACCCGGTTCCATTCGCCGACGTCGTGACCACCACCACCCACAAGACCCTGCGCGGTCCACGTGGCGGCCTGATCCTGGCTCGCGCCAACGCCGACATCGAGAAGAAGCTGAACTCCGCGGTATTCCCGGGCGCCCAGGGCGGCCCGCTGGAGCACGTGATCGCGGCCAAGGCGATCTGCTTCAAGGAAGCGCTGCAGCCTGAGTTCAAGGCTTACCAGCAACAAGTGGTGAAGAACGCCCAGGCCATGGCCAGCGTGTTCATCGAGCGCGGCTTCGACGTAGTGTCGGGCGGTACTGAGAACCACCTGTTCCTGCTGTCGCTGATCAAGCAGGAAATCTCCGGTAAAGACGCCGATGCCGCTCTGGGCAAAGCGTTCATCACCGTGAACAAGAACTCCGTGCCAAACGACCCACGCTCCCCGTTCGTCACCTCCGGTCTGCGCTTCGGCACCCCGGCTGTGACCACTCGCGGCTTCAAGGAAGCAGAGTGCAAGGAACTGGCCGGCTGGATCTGCGACATCCTGGCTGACCTGAACAACGAAGCGGTGATCGATGCCGTTCGTGAGAAGGTAAAGGCTATCTGCAAGAAGCTGCCGGTATACGGCGCTTAATCAGCCCCGCTAAACCGCAGTCATGAGAAACCGGCCAGAGATGGCCGGTTTTTTTTCGCCCGTGAAATGCTTCTGCAGGAGCGAGCTTGCTCGCGATGATTTCAATGATGATGCGTTGATCCAGCAAGCACTCGTTATCGTTGACGACCTTCGCGAGCACGCTCGCTCCTACAGGATCAGCACAACTGGTAAGACCGGTCATGCCAATTTTCTAATTTTTACTTGCGAACATCTAAAAATAGCGCCTAGACTGCGCCTGCACTGGACATACCGGTAAGACCACAATAATTAAGTCCTGAAGTCGATGCGCCTTGCGCACGGCAGCCAGGACACCGACCAGGATTCCTCCCATGCTCAGATGGTGCTCGCGTTCAATCTTCCTCCAAGTGGTTCTCGGACTGGTGCTCGGCATCGTCTGCGGACTGACCCTTCCCGAATACTCCGCTCAGCTCAAGCCGCTCGGTGACGGTTTTATCAAGCTGATCAAAATGCTCATCGGCCTGATCGTGTTCTGCGTGGTGGTCAGCGGCATCAGCGGTGCCGGCGACCTGAAAAAGGTCGGGCGCATCGGCCTAAAATCGGTGATCTACTTTGAAGTGCTGACCACCATCGCCCTGGTGATCGGCCTGGTGTTCGCCTTCAGCACCGGTATCGGCAGTGGCGCGAACATTCACCTGGAACAGCTTTCCGCTGCCGACATGGGCGACATTGCCCAGCGCGGCCAGCACATGCACACCACCACACAGTTCCTGATGGACCTGATTCCGACGTCGGTGATCGGCGCCTTTGCCGATAACAATATCCTGCAGGTCCTGCTGTTTTCAGTGTTGTTCGGCAGTGCACTGAATCTGGTGGGCGAGGCGGCATCGGGTATTTCGCGGCTGATCAATGAACTCAGCCACGTGATCTTCCGCATCATGGGCATGATCGTGCGACTGGCACCGATCGGTGTATTCGGCGCGATCGCCTTCACCACCAGCAAATATGGCCTGGACTCGCTGCAACACCTGGGCAGCCTGGTCGGCTTGTTCTACCTGACCTGTGTGGCCTTCGTTGCCCTGATTCTCGGCCTGGTGATGCGTCTCTCTGGCTTGAAGATGTGGCCATTGCTCAAATACCTTCGCGAGGAACTGCTCATCGTCATGGGCACCGCTTCGTCCGATGCCGTTCTGCCACAAATCATGCGCAAGCTCGAGCATCTGGGCATCGGCAGTTCGACAGTCGGCCTGGTGATTCCAACGGGTTACTCGTTCAACCTCGACGGTTTCTCGATCTACCTGACCCTGGCCATCGTGTTCATCGCCAACGCCACCGGCACGCCGCTGGCCATGACCGACCTGCTGACGATTCTGTTGGTATCGTTGATCACCTCCAAGGGTGCCCACGGTATTCCGGGCTCGGCGCTGGTGATTCTGGCGGCCACCCTGACCGCCATTCCGGCAATTCCGGTGGTGGGTCTGGTGCTGGTGCTGGCCGTGGACTGGTTCATGGGCATCGGCCGGGCACTGACCAACCTGATCGGCAACTGCGTAGCGACCGTCGCCATCGCACGGTGGGAAAAGGACATCGATGTACAACGGGCGAACAAGGTGCTTTCCGGCCAGGCGGGTTATACCTTCCAGCCACGAAAACCGGTTGCTCAAGCGGCAGCCAAAGAATTCTGAATGACCGCCGTGCCTGCCGACCCGCAGGCACGGCTCACGGAGCGAACAAGTGATTACCTCATCAACCGTCGTCAACTCAGTGGTAGAAAAACTTCGGGCCGCTTTGGCCAGGGGGCAGTGGCGCTCCGGCGACATGCTGCCGGGCCAGCGTGAACTGGCCGAACAACTGGGCATCAGCCGCCCGAGCCTGCGCGAAGCGGTGATCGTGCTGGAAACCCTCGGCCTCGTGCGTTCAATGCCGGGCAAAGGCGTTGTGGTGCTCGACGCGCAGCTCAGCGACAACGCCAGCCATGACAGCGCCGTGGCCGGCGCCAGCCTCGAAGATGTGCTGCAACTGCGCTACACCCTCGAACCATTCATCGTCGGCCTCGTGGCGCAGTCCATCAGCAGCAAGGAAGTCGGGCAACTGCGCCTGACCCTGATGGACATGCGCGAAGCCCTGGAGGCTGGCGATAGTGAAGCCGGAGTCAGCGCCTACATCGCCTTCCACGAGGAATTGTTCACCCTGACCTCGAACCCGATCTTCCAGAGCGTGGTCCAGCAAACCAGCAATGCCCTCAAGCAAAGCGCCGAAGTGTTGCGCAACTCCCCGGAGCATCTGGCTGAACGCCTTGAAGAAAACGAGGCCGTGGTGCGCGCGATCCGCAGCAAGAACAGCGCCCAGGCCAGTGCCGAGATGCGTCGGCACATTTTGCGCGAAGGCCAGCGCATGGGCATCGAACTGAACATTCCGGAAGACAACCTCGGCAGTTGAAACCTCTTCGAACTGGAGATTGGCCATGACCGGCTTCGCCTCGCCACAAACACTCGTTACCCTGCCCATCCGCCCTTCGGTGGATGATCTGTATTCGCGGATCCTCGATGCCATTTTCGACCAGCGCATCCATTCGGCCAGCCGCTTTACGGAAGAAAGTCTGACGCAGATGTTCGGTGCTCGACGCAGCGATGTGCGCGATGTACTGACGCGACTGTCCCATCAGCAAATCATCCTCCTTCGAGTCAACCATCGTCCCCGCGTCGCCGAACTTGATGCCGAGCAGACCCGGCAGACACTGCATGCCCGGCGGCTCGCCGAGATCATGCTGGTGCGGCTGGCGTGTCAGCAACCCTGCGCGCAAGACCTGAAGCAACTGCGGACGCTAGTCGATAACGAGCGTGAATGCGCTGAGCGCGGCCGGGCAATTCGTTTGTCGGGAGAGTTCCATTTGCAGTTGGCCGAAATGGCTGGAAATGCACCGCTGGCGCATTTTCTTGGCAGCCTGGTGCCGCTGACCTCATTGGCGATTGCACAGTGTGAGGAGCAGACGCACAGTTGTTGCGCGTGGCAGGAGCATTTGGCGATTGCTGATGCTGTTGAACGTGGAAATGCTGCGACAGCGGTCATGCTGATAAACCGGCATCTGGATCATCTGGAGCAGACACTGCTCAGTACACCCCGTGAACATTGTGTTGCTGGCTAGATTGCATCGCGGGCAAGCCCGCTCCCACAGTGTTCGAGGGTAAGCACAGACTTTGTGTTCAACCAGAAACCTGTGGGAGCCGGGCTTGCCCGCGATGGCGCCCTCACAGACGCCATAAAACTTCAGACCGCCGCCACCCGCGCAAACCCCTCTCGAATCTTTTCTTCCGGCAAATCATCAGCAATGAACACGATCACGCTTTCGCGGGTTTCATCGTCGGCCCATTCGGTATCCCAGTCGAATCCATAAAGCTTCAAGACACCCTGGAACACCATGCGCCGCGGTTCGCCGAGGATGTTCAACACACCTTTGTAGCGCAGCAACTGCTTGCCATGCTCCTCCAGCAGCTCGTTCATGAACTCGCTGAGTCTGTCGATATCCAGCGGCTTTTCAGTGCGCAGCACCAGGCTGGAAATGCGGTCGATGGACGGTGCCTGGCTGACCGGTCGCAAACTCACCCCGCCACCGAGGTCGGCGTTGAGATTGAAACCGCGCACGTCGAGCAATTCGGCCAGGTCGATCTTGCCATGGTCGACCACGCGGATCGGGGCGCGACGGTTGATGCGGGTCAGGCGTTCGCTCAACGCGGTGAAGGTCAGCTCGTCCACCAGATCGCGCTTGCTCACCAGCAAGCGGTCGGCGAAACCGATCTGCGCCTGGGCGATGGTCTGGGTCAGGTGCAAGTCGGCATGCGCCGCATCGACCAGCGTGATGATGCCGTCGAGGATATAGCGCTCGCGCAATTCTTCGTCGATGAAAAAGGTTTGCGCCACGGGCGCCGGGTCGGCCAGGCCGGTGCACTCGATCACCAGACGGTCGAAGGCGATGTCGCCCTGGTCCAGACGCTCGAGCAACAGATAAAGCGCTTTGGTCAGGTCTGTATGGATGGTGCAGCAGACGCAGCCGTTGGAGAGCGTCATCACTTGCACCGGTTCATCGCCCAACAACTGGGTGTCGATACCGGCGTCGCTGAATTCGTTCTCGATCACGGCAATCTTCAGGCCGTGCTCGGCCTTGAGCAGGTGACGCAACAGGGTGGTCTTGCCAGCGCCGAGGAAGCCGCTGAGGATCGTGACCGGGATGGGAGAGGACAAGCTGGATCTCCTTTTTCACACAATGAAAAAACAACACAAAACAAATGTGGGAGCGGGGGTTGTGGCCGACGGGGCGGGACGGTGAAAAGATTTTTTTTGTGAATAAACCCGATTGGCCGGCAACCCCCCCCCAC
>NZ_JBGLYV010000047.1:0-50332 GCF_047304225.1 Pseudomonas sp. Pseusp3
GTAACTCTTTGTTTTCCAAGGAGTTTTCCGTTTCGACTGCGCCGGAAGTGGGGCGAATTATAGGCCTCCAGAATCTGTCGTCAACCACTATTTACGCCTTTTTGGCAGAAGAGCCCTTTTTAGCCATTAAACGCGGGATTCGACGGGCTAAAGGCGGCAGCCGCAGCACTAACAGCAATGCACCTATAGAGGCATAGATCGCCCACTCCTTCAGGTCGGCGCGCACAATCCAGAGCATATGCAGCAATCCAAGCCCGAGAATCACATAAGCCAGGCGATGCAACTGCTTCCAGCGAGCACCCAATCGCCGCTGACTGTATCGATTCGACGTCACCGCCAATGCCAGCAAACCAACAAAACCCAGCGCCCCGACAATAATGTAAGGCCGCTTGCGCAACTCGACACCCAGCTGTGACCAGTCAAAACCAAGAATGAATGCGCAATAACTAATGAGGTGGAGCAGCACATAGGCAAAACACCACAACCCCAGCTGTCGCCGCACGGAGTTCCACCCCGCCCAACCGGTGAGCTTCTGCAAAGGCGCCATGCTCAACGTTACAAGCAGCAGAACAAGCGCCCCCAAACCCAAGCGATCGACCAGCACCTTACCCGGATCCGGCCCAAGCACATCTTCCCAGGCCTGGTACAACCACAGCAGCGGCCACACCAACACCACGATAAAGACGCCGATACGCCAAAACGGATAGCGCATCAGTAATTCACCCTCAGGTCGAGCCCCGTATATAGAGAGGCGACTTCCTCTGAATAGCCGTTGAACATTTGCGTGTCGCGCACATTGGGTTTGAGCAACCCACTGGGCAGGCGGCGTTCACGAGCCTGAGTCCAACGAGGATGATCAACGGTGGGATTCACGTTCGCATAAAAGCCATATTCATCCGGCGCAATGCTCTGCCAGGTGGTTTTCGGCTGCTCGTCGACCAGACTGATGCGCACAATGGACTTGATGCTCTTGAAACCGTATTTCCAAGGTACCACCAGACGCAGCGGCGCACCGTTTTGATTAGGCAACTCACGCCCGTACATGCCTACCGCGAGAATCGCCAACGGGTTCATCGCCTCATCCAGACGCAGCCCTTCTATATACGGCCAGTCGATCAAGGCAAAACCGGAGCGCTGACCCGGCATGCTCTTGGGATCCTGCAGGGTTTCGAAGCGGATGAATCTGGCTTTCGAGGTCGGCTCGACCTCCTTGAGCAAAGCCGAGAGGGGAAAACCGATCCAGGGAATGACCATCGACCAGGCCTCCACGCAACGCAGTCGGTAGATTCGCTCCTCCAGCTGATATGGTTTCATGAAGTCTTCCAGCGCATAACGCCCAGGCTTGCCCACCTCCCCGTCCACCACCACCGACCACGGTTCCGTCTTCAGCGCGCCGGCATTGGCGGCCGGATCACCTTTGTCGGTGCCGAACTCGTAGAAGTTGTTGTAGTGGGTCGCGTCCTTGAACGGCGTGATCGCCTCATCCTTGACGTTGACCGCGCCCCACTGGGTAGCCGTAAGCTTTTCGCTGAACCAGGCAGGCGCCTTGCCGGGCTCTACATCCGGATAACGCGCCGCCTCACCGGCAACACCCCACCGAGGCAGGCTGCCCAGAGCGAAGCCGGCAACCGTGGCACCGAGCACTTTGCGTCGAGACAGATAGAGGGATTCAGGCGTGACGTCCGACTCATGGCAGTCGGACGCTTTGGAGACTTTGATCAGCATGGTTACTCCGCAGCTTTGGAGGACAGATGCACCCATAGACTGCGGAGTATGAGGGAAATTACGCGCTCTTGTTACGGCGAAGGCGTAACAGGTATTGAACCGGACCGGAGGCGGCGTAGGCGAGAAACACCAGCAGCAGGATGCGCGGCGGATCACTGAACACCACTGCGAAGACCAGCACCACAGCGAGAATCGCCACGAAAGGCACTCGTCCCTTCAGGTCCAGCTCCTTGAAGCTGTTGTACTTGATGTTGCTGACCATCAGCATGCCGGCCGCAGCAACCATCAGCGCCACCAGGAAAGACATCTTGGAGCCCTGGATACCGTAATCGCTGAACGCCCAGACGATGCCCGCAACAACACCCGCCGCTGCCGGGCTGGCCAGGCCGATGAAGTAACGTTTGTCCGCCGTACCAACCTGAGTATTGAAACGCGCGAGACGCAACGCCGCACCCGCGACATAAACGAAGGCGACCATCCAGCCAACCTTGCCCATATCACCCAAGGCCCAACCGAAGGCCAGCAATGCCGGCGCAACACCAAAGGCGACCATGTCCGACAGCGAGTCGTACTCGGCACCAAAGGCGCTCTGGGTATTGGTCATGCGCGCGACCCGGCCATCAAGGCCGTCGAGCACCATCGCGACGAAAATGGCGATGGCGGCAAACGCAAAGTACTTGCTCGCATTCACCGAGTCGCCGGCGCTCAAGGCAGCCTGGGCGCTCATCGAGTTGATGATGGAGTAGAACCCTGCGAACAGGTTCGCAGTGGTGAACAGATTCGGCAGAAGATAGATACCACGATGCCGGACTTTACGACCTTCAGCGTCATGCCCTTCCTCGACATGTTCATCGATGGGCAGCAGGCTTTCGGCGTCAGAAGCCTGGTTTGGCTCTTCGGGGCGTTCGCTCATGGACATTACCTTGCAACGGGGTGGAGAGTTTGGACAGGTGTCTGGGACGACGGTTCGGCCACAAACGATGCAGCTTTATACCAGAACCGGCCTCCCAAACGAAAAAACGCGGCCTAAGCCGCGTTTTCCGTACAAGCGCGTGACTTAGTTTTTGGCTTTGTCGACGATCTTGTTGGCACCGATCCACGGCATCATGGAGCGCAGTTGCTCGCCGATGATTTCGATACCGTGAGCGGCGTTGTTACGACGCTTGGCGGTCATCGAAGGATAGCCGGTAGCGCCTTCGCTGATGAACATCTTGGCGTATTCGCCGTCCTGAATACGTTTCAGGGCGTTGCGCATGGCCTGACGGGATTCGGCGTTGATGACTTCAGGGCCGGTCACGTACTCGCCGTATTCGGCGTTGTTGGAGATCGAGTAGTTCATGTTGGCGATACCGCCTTCGTACATGAGGTCAACGATCAGCTTCAGTTCGTGCAGGCACTCGAAGTAGGCCATTTCCGGCGCGTAGCCAGCTTCAACCAGGGTTTCGAAACCGGCTTTGACCAGTTCAACGGTACCGCCGCACAGAACGGCTTGTTCGCCGAACAGGTCGGTTTCAGTCTCGTCCTTGAAAGTGGTTTCGATGATGCCGGTACGACCGCCGCCAACGCCGGCAGCGTAGGACAGAGCGACGTTCTTGGCGTTGCCCGAGGCGTCCTGGTAGATAGCGATCAGGTCAGGGATACCGCCGCCCTTCACGAACTCGGAACGCACGGTGTGGCCCGGAGCCTTCGGCGCGATCATGATCACGTCGAGGTCAGCGCGCGGCACAACCTGGTTGTAGTGGATCGCGAAGCCGTGGGAGAAGGCCAGGGTGGCACCTTTCTTGATGTTCGGCTCGATTTCGTTCTTGTACAGGGAGGACTGGAATTCGTCCGGGGTCAGGATCATGACCAGGTCGGCAGCTGCAACAGCGGAAGCAACGTCGGTCACTTTCAGGCCGTGGGCTTCTGCCTTGGCAACGGTAGCCGAACCTTTACGCAGGCCGACAGTCACGTCAACGCCGGAATCTTTCAGGTTGCACGCTTGAGCGTGACCCTGGGAACCGTAACCGATGATGGCAACTTTCTTGCCCTGGATGATCGACAGGTCGCAGTCTTTATCGTAGAAAACTTTCATGAATTTCCCCTATATCAGGCCGTTCAGGCCGTTCGCTAATTTGGTTTAGATGCTGAGTACTTTGTCGCCGCGGGCAATGCCGGTCACGCCACTACGGACGGTTTCCAGAATCGAGGCGGTGCCAATGGACTGAATGAAGCTGTCGAGCTTGTCGCTGGTACCGGTCAGTTGAACGGTATACACGCTGGCGCTGACATCGACGATCTGTCCACGGTAAATATCGGTAGTGCGCTTGATCTCGGCGCGCTGGGCGCCGGTGGCCTTGACCTTGACCAGCATCAGTTCACGCTCGATGTGAGCACTCTCCGACAGGTCGACCAGTTTTACCACTTCGATCAGCTTGTTCAGGTTCTTGGTGATCTGTTCGATGATCTCATCGTGACCGACAGTGGTCAGCGTCAGACGCGACAGGGTCGGGTCTTCGGTTGGGGCCACGGTCAGGCTTTCGATGTTGTAGTTGCGCTGCGAGAACAGACCAACCACACGAGACAGAGCACCGGGTTCGTTTTCCAGAAGCAAGGAAATAATGTGCCGCATGATTAGGTACGCTCCGTCTTGCTCAGCCACATATCGCGCATGGAGCCGTCTTTGATCTGCATCGGGTAGACGTGCTCGCTGGTGTCGACCGAAATATCGATCACCACCAGGCGATCCTTCATGGCGAACGCCTCTTCCATCTTCGACTTCAAGTCTTTCGATTCGGTGATGCGTACGCCGACGTGGCCGTAGGCCTCTGCCAGCTTGACGAAATCAGGCAGCGATTCCATGTAGGAATGCGAGTGACGGCTGCCGTAGCTCATGTCCTGCCACTGGCGAACCATCCCCAGCACACCGTTGTTGAGGATGACGATCTTCACCGGCAAACCGTATTGCAGGCAGGTCGACAGCTCCTGGATGTTCATCTGGATACTGCCCTCGCCGGTGACGCATGCAACGTCAGCGTCAGGGAAGCTCAAGGCGATGCCCATGGCCGCCGGCAGACCGAAGCCCATGGTGCCCAGGCCACCGGAGTTGATCCAGCGGTTCGGCTTGTTGAACTTGTAGTACTGCGCAGCGAACATCTGGTGCTGGCCCACGTCGGAGGTCACAAAGGCATCGCCCTTGGTCACTTCGCACAGGGTTTCGATCACGGTTTGCGGCTTGATCTTGCTGCCGTCGCCCTTGTCGTACGGGAACAGATCGCCGTCACCACGCCACTCATCAACCTGCTTCCACCAGCTGGCCACGGACTCCTTGTTCGGGGTCTCGCCGATTTCCTTGAGGATCGCGACCATTTCGGTCAGGACACTCTCAACCGGACCAACGATTGGCACGTCGGCCTTGATGGTCTTGGAGATCGAAGCCGGGTCGATGTCGATGTGGATGATCTTGGCGTTCGGGCAGAACTTCGACGCGCCATTGATGACACGGTCGTCGAAACGCGCACCGACAGCGAGGATCACGTCAGCATGGTGCATCGCCAGGTTGGCGGTGTAGCTGCCGTGCATGCCGAGCATGCCGATGAACTGACGGTCGGTGCCAGGGTAGCCACCGAGGCCCATCAGGGTATTGGTCACTGGCAGGTTAAGCATCTTCGCCAGTTCGGTCAGTGGTGCGGAACCACCGCCGAGGATCACGCCGCCGCCCGAGTACAACACAGGACGCTTGGCCGCCAGAAGCATTTCTGCCGCCTTGCGGATTTGACCGGAGTGACCGCGAACAGCCGGGCTGTAGGAACGCAGCTTGGCCTTTTTCGGGAAGACGTATTCGAACTTCTCGGCCGGGTTGGTCATGTCTTTCGGGATATCGACAACGACCGGGCCAGGACGACCGGATTGCGCCAGGTAGAACGCCTTCTTCATGACTTCCGGGATTTCCGACGCATGCTTGATCATGAAGCTGTGCTTCACGATTGGCCGGGAGATACCGATCATGTCGGTTTCCTGGAAAGCATCGGTGCCGACCATGGTGCTCGGAACCTGGCCGGAAATGATCACCATCGGAATGGAGTCCATGTAGGCCGTGGCGATACCGGTGATGGCGTTGGTTGCACCCGGACCGGAAGTCACCAGCACCACGCCGGCTTTACCGGTGGCACGGGCGTAGCCGTCAGCCATATGGGTAGCCGCTTGCTCGTGACGAACCAGGATGTGGGTCACTTCCGGTTCTTTGAACAGGGCATCGTAGACATGAAGAAGAGCACCACCCGGGTACCCGTAGATATATTTGACGCCTTCGTCGCGCAAAAAGCGGACGAGCATCTCACCGCCAGATAAAAGCTCCACGTTGCTCACCTCTAAAACGCCAGAATACCGCCCACGAAAAATGGGACGGGTCTTAATAGGTTTACTTCTCAGCAGAGCATGAGCGACGGTGGTCGCCGACTACGTCAGCACTGACTGAGCAAGTATTGGGATCGTCCCAAGTGTTGCGGGCCTTTCCCACCCAGCGCGAGGTAACGCGTTGCGGGTGTAACAGGTCGACGCGGATATGCGCCTCATGATCTGCTGAGAGGGTCTGCTTCTGGCAGTCCCTGTACAGCGGACTTTGGATTCTTCTGTTTCGCCCTTCGCAAGTCAAGTCGTCTATGAGCTTTATTCTAGTAAGCACATGAGAACGCAAGAAAAAACCTGTAAATCCGCTGTGTGTTAGCTTCAATTGCGCAAGTTTTGGCAAAAAATTGGCACGCGCATGCACTTAGGCTGCAACGGCCGACAAAATAGCGAGAGATTGTGGACAACTGCCAGCGGACGCTGGCAGCTTCTGGCTCAGCGAGACGCTGTGATCAGTTGATCAAACTGTTTGAGCAATTCCTGCAACTGCCAATCCTTGCCCTGGACATTGCGTCCGGCAAAGACCATTTCGGCCATTTCCTGAATGCCCGAAGCATTGGGTAGCGGCAAATTCTGCTCGAGGATCATCTTCATGCGTGGCAGGAAGATCCATTGCAGCCATTGCTCGAAATCCAGTGTATCGACCGAAAACGGTTCGACGCTGGAAAGCGCTTCAGCAGATGGCGAGACTTCATCCCACCATCCTTGCACGCGCAATTCGCGCTCGATCAACAGCAGTTGATCGGCGATTTTCAGAAAGCGCGTATCCATCACAGCGTTACCTTGGCCTTCTGACGAGCCAATGCCGCGCCCTGGGAGTCACCCTGTTTTTCACGCGACTGGCCAATCAGTTCCCACAAGTTCGCCTGAAGGGCTGGACGACCATTGGCAAAGGTCAGCCCGCGGCGAGCGAACTGCTCGGCCTGGGCCGCATCGCCTTGAGCCATCCGCACCTGCGCCAGACGGTAAAGCACCTGCGGTTCACGCGGAGCAACGCGCTGGGCGCGCTCGAGACTGGAGGAGGCACCATTGAGATCACCGCTCACCTGCTGCTGTTGAGCCGTGGTCAGCAGAGCCAATACCGGGCCGTCGAGTTGCTCGTCGGCAGACAGCCCACCCGAACTGGCTGACGGAATACCGCTTGGCGACGACGGCATGATGTAGCTGCCCTGATTGAGCGGCGCCGACTGGATCGGCGACGTGTCAATCGGCCCCGGCGTGATCGGACCCGGGGTGATCGGCGTGGTGCTGATCGGCGTTGAAGTCGTTGCAGCCCCTGGCACCATCACCACGACGCCGCTGTCACCTTGCGGAATCGCCTGGGCCCGCGCCTGACCTTGTGCAGGGCGCTTGACGGTCGTCTGGCGGAAGCCGCCATTGGCCGAGATCCGCTCACTGTTGGACACGGCGGTGCCGGAATCCACAACCGGAATCGAGCCACGTTGTACGGTGGAGCAACCGCTGAGCAAAGCTACGGCGGCAACCGCTGGAATCAACCACTTGTTCACTTGAAGCCCTCTTTGCTTAATTCATCCAGCCCTTGACCCAATCCATCACCGTCTCGGCAGGGTTTTCACCACCGCAGGCGGCGCCGGGAGGCGGTTCGCTGCCGCGAATATACGGCATCTGCACGGCACCGGGGCAACCGGCATCAGAACCTTGCCCGGTTCGCGAATCAACCCAGGCCTGAACGATATTGTCCGGCTGTGGCATGTCCAGGGGAAGTGGATCGGCCTTGCGCATGAAGCTGGTCCAGACCTGCAAGGCCCCGGTGGCGCCAGTGAATGGCGTCTTGCCGTTGTCGTCGCGACCCAGCCAGACCACCGCCAGCAAGTCCTGGCTGAAACCGGCAAACCAACTGTCCCGCGAGTCGTTACTGGTACCGGTTTTACCCGCCAGGGTCAGAGTCCTTGGCAACACGTTATAAACCGAGCTGCCAGTACCTTCACGCATCACACGCTGCATGGCGCTCTGGATCAGGTAAATGGAGGCCGGATCGAAACGCTGCTGAATCTGGAACGGATAACGCTTGAGCGGCTCGCCCTCGGCAGTCAGCACGCTACGGATCCCGCGCATCGGCGTATTGAAGCCTCCATTGGCGAGGGTCTGGTACATGGTCGCGACTTCGATAGGCGTCATGCCGCCAGCGCCGAGCAACATCGACGGGAAGGCCGGGAACTCACGAGTCACACCCAGGCGCGCCAGCGTCTTCAGGACGTTCGGCACGCCGACCGCCAGACCGAGACGCGCGGTCGACAGGTTGTAGGAATGCGCCAGGCCTTGATAAAGGAAGACGGTACCGTGAGAACGACGATCGTAGTTCTGCGGTTTCCAGACCTGGCCGTCGGCGCCCTTGACCGAGAAGGATTCGTCCGACAGCCAACTGGTCAATGTGTACTGGCTAGGCTTCTCCAGCGCAGTCAGATAAACCGCAGGCTTGATCAGCGAGCCGATCGGCCGTACCGCATCCAGCGCCCGGTTGAACCCGGCAAAGCTGGCCTGGCGACTGCCGATCATGGCCTGTACTTCGCCGGTCTCCGGGTTGGTCACCACCATTGCCGCTTCGACGTCATCGGAACCCTTGCGCCCGGCCAGGCGCTTGAAGGTGTCGTTGACCGACGCCTCGGCCTTCATCTGCAGGATCGGGTCGAAACTGGTGAAGATCCGCAGACCTTCCTCGGTCAAGTCTTCGTCGCGATAGTCTTCGCGCAATTGACGCTTGACCAGATCGAGGAAGCCGGGGAACGAGCTGTCCGCCAGACTGCCGCGCGTGGTCACCCCCAGCGGCATTTTCTTCGCGGCCTCAACCTGCTCGGCAGTCGCGACGCCCTGCTCTTGCAGGACATCGAGCACCAGATTGCGCCGCTCAAGGGCACGCTCTGGATTACGACGCGGGTTATAGGAAGAAGGCCCTTTGACCATGCCCACCAGCAGTGCGACCTGATGCAGCTTGAGTTCGGCCAGTGGCTGGCTGAAGAAGAACTGGCTGGCCAGACCGAAACCGTGCACCGCGCGCTGACCGTCCTGCCCGATAAACACCTCGTTGAGGTAAGCCTCGAGGATTTCGCGCTTGTCGTAATGCAGCTCAAGCAGCAGCGCCATCATCGCTTCGGTGAGTTTTCGGCTCAGGCTGCGCTCGTTGGTCAGGTAGAAGTTTTTGACCAACTGCTGAGTCAGCGTACTGCCGCCCTGACGCATGCGGCCGGCCGCACCGTTGACCCAGATTGCACGGGCGATCGACTTCGGCGAAACACCAAAGTGATGATAAAAATCGCGGTCCTCGACAGCCACCAGCGTTTCAAGCAAGTACGGCGGCACTTGATCGATCTTGATCAGGATCCGGTCTTCGAGGTTTTTCGGGTACAGACCGCCGATCAACAGCGGTTCCAGGCGCACCACGGAAAGCTTCGAGTCCTTTGCTCCCGACAGTTCCGCCACGTAATCGCCAGAGAAACGCACGCGCACCGGCTGCGCTTGCTCCATGCCTTCATAGAACTGGAAACCACGGGTGTTCAGGTCAACGGTATTACCGTTGACCGACGCCGCACCCGGACCGTTAGCCACACTTTCACGGCGATAGCCCAGGGCATCGAGCTCGGTGAGGAAATCGTCCCTGCTCAGCTTTTGTCCGACGAACAGCTCGAGCGGGCGCGCGTAAACCTTGGCCGGAATGGTCCAGCGCTTGCCGGAGAACTTCTCCTGGACAATTGCATCAAGGTAAACGGCGAATCCGGCCAGCACTACCAGGCCGACCAGACTGAGTTTAATGGCCCAGCCCAACCATGGGCGCAGGCCTCTGGAGGGTGGTTTTTTTTGGGTGCGGGGAGTTCGAGTACGAGTCATGGCGGCGGATTATACGCACTTTATTCATACCCGACAGGAGCGCTCCGAGGTTTGCGCCAAGCGGAGTTACGGCCATAATGGCCGCCTTGATTTTCCAGACTCTGAAGGATCGCCTGTGAGCCAGTCCCTGATCGCTGCCCTGCAAAACCCTGCCCTCTACCCGCATCCCGTAGACGGATTCCAGGTCATCGAAACCCATATTTCCTGGGTCGTTCTCACAGGCCCCTTCGCTTATAAAGTGAAGAAACCGGTCAATTTCGGATTTCTCGACTTCACCAGCCTTGAAGCTCGCGAACACTTTTGCACTGAAGAGCTGCGCCTGAACCAGCGCCTGACTGACGATCTGTACCTCGAAGTGCTGCCCGTCACCGGTAGCGCCGAGGCTCCGCAACTGGGCGGCGAAGGCCCGGCCATCGAATATGTCCTGAAGATGCGCCAGTTCCCGCAAAACGGATTGCTGAGCACCCTTCAGGCCAATGGTGAACTGACCACCGCACACATCGACGAGATGGCCGAACAAATTGCCCGCTTCCACCTCAGCGCACCGAAAGTGCCAGCCGAGCATGAAGCCGGCACCCCGGACAGCGTCATGGCGCCGGTGCGGCAGAACTTCGAACAGATTCGTCCGTTCCTCAGCGACAAAACCGACCTGCTGCAACTCGACGCCCTGCAAGCCTGGGCCGAAAGCAGCTTCGAGCGCCTCAAACCACTGTTCGCCCAGCGCAAGGCCGAAGGTTTCATTCGTGAATGCCACGGTGATATCCACTTGGGCAACGCGACCGTGATCGATGGCAAGGTCGTGATCTTCGACTGCATCGAATTCAACGAACCGTTTCGCTTTACCGACGTTTATGCCGACACCGGCTTCCTGGCCATGGACCTGGAAGATCGCGGCCTGAAGTGCCTCGCGCGTCGTTTCATCAGCCAGTACCTGGAGCTGACCGGCGACTATCGCGGCCTTGAACTGCTGAACTTCTACAAAGCCTACCGCGCACTGGTTCGCGCCAAAGTCGCCCTGTTCAGCATGCCGGCAGAAGCGACTGCCGTGCAGCGCGCCACAACCCTGCGCCAGTACCGCAACTACGCCAACCTGGCGGAAAGCTACAGCACCATTCCTTCGCGCTTCATGGCCATTACCCACGGCGTTTCCGCCGTCGGCAAGAGCCATGTCGCCATGCGCCTGGTCGAAGCCCTGGGCGCGATTCGCCTGCGCTCCGATGTCGAGCGCAAGCGTCTGTTCGGCGAGCAAACCGTCGAGAATGACGTACAGGCCGGCATCTATAGTGCCGACGCCAGCGCAGCGACCTATGCCCGCCTGCACGAAATTGCCGACGTCATTCTGCGTGCGGGCTTCCCGGTGGTGGTCGATGCCACTTACCTCAAGCGTGATCAGCGTGACAGCGCCGCGAAGGTGGCCGAGGCCACCGGCGCACCGTTCCTGATTCTCGACTGCAATGCGCCACAGGCCGTGATCGAAAGCTGGCTGGCTGTGCGCCAGGCAGACAAAAAAGACCCGTCCGACGCCACCCTGGCTGTTATCGCAGCCCAGCAAGCCAGCCGTGAAGCGCTGACGCCCGCGGAAATCCTCTGCAGCAAGCGTGTGCAGACCAATGAAAGCGGGACTCTCGATACCGTTGTGGCACAGATTCGCCAGCGCCTGCCAGGCCTGTAGGAAACTATTTCAGTCGTGAGGCCGGCACTGGCTTCACGACTGTCAAATAGTGGCACTATACTGGCGTCATAAAACCATCAGGTGATGCGACATGAGCCAGCCGAAACTTCTCGACACTCCGCTTTATGCCCTGCTGCACAAAGACGACATCAGAGGCTTCAACAGTGAACGCCCCAAGGATGGCCCCATCGATATGGTGGGTGGAGACTTCCGGGGGCTGGACCTGCGCGAGCTGAATGCTGACGGCGTGGACTTCAGCGACGCCTACTTCCGTTCCGCCGACTTGCGCGGCATCGATTTTCGCAAGGCGAATCTGGAAGGCGCGAGCCTGGCCCACGCGCAAATCTCCGGCGCCTACTTTCCAGTGGAACTCAGTGCCGACGAAATCCTGATGTCGATGAACTTCGGCACGCGATTGCGCTATCGCACCCGCTGATCAACGTCGCTGACTGACACGTCCAGCGCCCACATTGCGCTGGACTGCGGGGCATATTCACCCGTAATTCCTGATTGTTCCCCGCCTCTTCCTCCCGCGTTCGCAGACTTTTCACACACTGCCAATACTCGCCTCTTAGAAGCATTTGCGTCGAAAACGAGCAAACAATCACGCTTTTCCTGCTGATGGCTACACTCCTCAGAAGATTGCCCACGATCTCCATTCGGCCATCGCAAGGAGGCTTGATGAATGATGAACTGCAACACCTGAAGAATCTTGGCAAGACGTCAGCGCAATGGCTGCATGCCGTGGGCATCCATAGCGCTTCGGACTTGCGTCGCCTCGGGGCGGTGGATGCTTATCGGGCCGTGCGTACGCGCGGCTTTCGAGCGTCCAAGGTGTTGTTGTACGCAATCGAAGGCGCCCTGATGGACGTTCACTGGAATGACATACCTGCTGAGCGCAAGGAGGCGTTGAACAGACAACTGGAAGCCATCTCTTCACGCCACAAGAACTGATACGACAAAATTTACTGAAGCCTTGCAAGCTGACACCCAATGATTACGGGGCCTGCAGTCGAAAATCCGGCAATTCGAAAAGAATTCGGGAAACAGCGGTTGACTTGGTAATGAGAATCGATATGATTATCACAACTGGTCGCGAGACTGGTCGATTTTCTGAAAAGCCCTTGGTTCGGACTCTCAGATTATCTCCTCATCAGGCTAATCACGGTTATTTGACCCGGCTCTTGCCGGGTCTTTTTTTGCCTGTGGAAAAGTACTTACCGGATCAGGTGACGGATGCCCCATGCAGATCACGGCGACGCGGGTGATCAAGCCCATAAACAGCTTCCCTTTAAAGGTTTCCCGGGCATCGAAGGAGCAGGCCAAGTATCCTCGACGACAGACACTTGTACCCAGCGGGCAAGACGGTCATTTGATAATTTGTAGCATTTAACCATCAAGCTCGGACATCTCCGGTCACGAGCTGCGGGACCGAGGATAGACATGAAGTTGCTTTGCGCAGGCGCCGTGCTGGTCAACGACAGCAGCCGCGGGTTCGACATCGATGGTCAAAAGCTTTTTGCGGTGCGTCGCAGCGGGCAGGTTTTTGTCTACATCAATCGCTGCCCACACCGGGGAGTCGGTCTGGAGTGGCATCCCGACCAGTTTCTCGACCCCAGCAACAGCCTGATCCAGTGCGCCACCCATGGCGCACTGTTCCTGATCGAAGACGGTGAATGCGTCGCCGGCCCTTGCGCGGGGCAAGCCTTGACCGCCGTGGCCTGTCGCGAAGATGAACAAGGGATCTGGATCAGCCTTTAGCCGCCGGGCAACACTTCCAGACGTCGATCCACCACCATCTCTTCATGGGTCAGGCGCACGCCATAGGCCAGCACTTCGACCCCACAGGCCACCGCCTCACGCAAGGCCTGCGCATAAGCCGCATCGATTTCCTGCGCCGGACGAACGGCCTCGATGTCGGTCAGGCAAACGCAGTACAACTGCACCGCGCGAATACCGTCCCTGGCCAAATGGGCCAGCTCCCGCAGATGCTTGGCGCCACGCTGGGTGACCGCATCGGGAAACGCCGCCACCGCCGTACCGTCGAAGCCCAGGGTCACGCTTTTGACTTCGACGTAGGCCGGCCCGTCGGGGTAATCAAGGCGAAAATCGATGCGACTGTTTTCCTGACCATAAGCCACTTCACGCTTGAGCCCGGTAAAGCCGTTAAGCTCAGTGATGACGCCCGCGCGTAGCGCCTCTTCGACCAAACCATTGGCCCGGGCGGTGTTCACGCAAAACAGCCGCCCTTGCGGGGTTTCACCGATCTCCCAAGTGCCGGGCAACTTTCGTTTCGGGTCGTTGGAGCGGCTGAACCAGACCTGCCCGCCCTCGACCTGACAATTGAGCATCGAGCCGGTATTCGGGCAGTGAATGGTCAACAACTCGCCGCCAACGGTTTCGATATCGGCGAGAAAACGCTTGTAACGACGAATCAGGCGACCTTCTTCGAGTGGAGGATGAAATCGCATCAGCCTTGCCAGCTCCGCAACCCACGGGCAATGCGCTCGACCGCCTCCTGCAAACGCTCGAGATTTTGCGTATAGGCGAACCGCACATGATGCCCGGCCTGGTAACGCCCGAAATCCAGCCCCGGGGTGAATGCCACATGCTCGGTTTCGAGAAAGTGTTTGCAGAACGCGAAGGCATCGCCGCCGAACTTGCTGATATCGGCGTACAAATAGAAAGCACCCTCCGGCTCCACCGCAATGCCGAAGCCCATTTCCCGCAAGGCCGGCAGCAGATAATCCCGACGCCGGCCAAATTCGGCGCGACGCTCTTCGAGAATGCTGATGGTTGCTGGCTCGAAACACGCCAGTGCAGCGTACTGCGCCATGCTTGGGGCACTGATATAGAGATTCTGGGCGAGCTTTTCCAACTCACCGACGGCAGCGTCGGGGGCTACCAGCCATCCCAGCCGCCAACCGGTCATCCCGAAATACTTCGAAAAACTATTCAGAACGAACGCACTGTCGTCGACTTCCAGCACGCTGGCCGCATCGGTGCCATAGGTCAGGCCATGATAAATCTCGTCGACCACCAGATGACCGTGACGCTCCTTGATTGCGACAGACAGCTTCGCCAGCTCGTCGCGGGTCAGGATCGTGCCGGTCGGATTGGCCGGTGACGCCACCAATGCGCCAACGCTGTCGTGGTCCCAATGACGCTCGATCAGGCCGGGCGTCAATTGATAACGCACATCGGGACCGACCGGTACCAGTTGTGCCGCGCCTTCCACCAGTCGCAGGAAATGCCGGTTACACGGGTAGCCCGGGTCCGCCAGCAGCCAGTGCTTACCGGGGTCTACCAGCAAAGCGCTGGCCAGCAGCAACGCGCCGGATCCGCCGGGGGTGATGAGGATGCGCCGAGGGTCGATGTTCAAACCATAACGCTGCTGATAAAAGCCCGAGATGGCCTCGCGCAGCTCCGGAATACCGCGCGCGGCGGTATAACGGGTCCGCCCTGCCGCCAGCGCAGCCTGGCCGGCCTGGATGATCGGTTCGGCGGTGGTGAAGTCCGGCTCGCCGATTTCCAGGTGGATCACATCATGACCGGCTGCCTGCAATTCATTGGCCCGCGCCAACAGCGCCATGACATGGAAAGGTTCGATCGCGCGACTGCGGGCACTGTAGGGCTGAGCCATTGGCCTTCCTTCAACAGGGGAAAAAAGCCGATTCTACCCAAGCGCAGGAACGAGCGAGAACCTAAAGCGGTCAGAGGCCTTATAACCCCGACCACAAACGACTCAAGCGCTTACGCAAGGTTTGACTAAAATCAATAATTGAGCAGGGTTCCAGAGCCACCAGACAACGGTTTGTCATCATTGGCAAGCACCATGTGCCGCGAGCTCGACATCCGGGAGTAGCGCGGCCCGAGTTGATCTGGTAAGTTCGCCCGCTTGCAGCCGCGGGGCCGGCAGGTGTCGGTGATGGAGCAATCCTGCGCAGATGGATTACAAGAGTAGAGGCGGTCTATTTCATGTCCACCCAAGCAAAGCAGCAAAACCAGACGATCAGCGGCTTCGAGCCCTATGTTCAGAAAGCCGGCGAAGAGTACATGGGCGAGCCCATGCGCAAGCACTTCACCAAGGTTCTGAATCAGTGGAAAAAAGAGCTGATGGAAGGTGTCGACAAGACCGTGGACCACATGAAGGACGAAGCGGCCAACTTTCCTGATCCGGCAGACCGTGCCAGCCAGGAAGAGGAATTCGCCCTCGAACTGCGTGCCCGCGATCGTGAACGCAAGTTGATCAAGAAGATCGACAAGACCCTTCAGCTGATCGAAGACGAAGAGTACGGCTGGTGTGAATCCTGCGGCATCGAAATTGGTGTCAAGCGCCTCGAAGCACGCCCTACCGCCGACCTGTGCATCGACTGCAAGACCCTGGCGGAAATCAAGGAAAAGCAAGTCGGCAAATAATTGCGACTTGAACGAAGAACGGAGCGTGCGAACGCTCCGTTTTTGTTTCCAAAATTCGCTGATGCCCGTTGCGATTAAAATCGCCATCACTGTAGGAGCGAGCTTGCTCGCGATGAACCTGAGAACGCCGCGGGGTACCAGGCTCCCAGCGTTATCGTTGACGGCAATCGCGAGCAAGCTCGCTCCTACAGGAATCTGACGACCGCCTGGAATAAGTAGCCTTGCCCTGATGACCGCCACCACCTCCCCCACCTACATCGGGCGTTTCGCCCCGACGCCCAGCGGCCACCTGCATTTTGGTTCACTGGTCGCCGCGCTGGCCTCCTACCTTGACGCGCGCTCGGTGGGCGGACGCTGGCTGATGCGCATGGAAGACCTTGATCCGCCCCGTGAAGAACCCGGCGCCCAGACGGCCATTCTCAAGGCTCTGGAAAGCTATGGCTTCGAGTGGGATGGTGACCTGGTCCGCCAAAGCGAACGGCACGATGCCTACGCCGAGGTGATCGATCGCCTGTTCAATCACGGCCTGGCCTACGCCTGCACCTGTTCACGCAAACAGCTGGAACCGTATAACGGGATTTATCCGGGGCTGTGCCGCAATGCCGGCCATGGCACTGACGATGCTGCCATCCGCCTGCGCGTTCCGGAACTGGAATACCACTTCCTCGACCGGGTGCAGGGCGAATACCGCCAACACCTGGGCCGGGAAGTCGGCGACTTCGTGATCCGCCGCCGCGACGGGCTCTACGCCTACCAATTGGCCGTGGTCCTGGACGATGCCTGGCAGGGCATCACCGATATCGTTCGGGGTGCCGACCTGCTGGACTCCACGCCCCGCCAGCTCTACCTGCAGGAACTGCTCGGCCTGCCTCAACCGCGTTATCTGCATATCCCGCTGATTACTCAGCCTGATGGCAATAAACTGGGTAAATCCTACCGTTCGCCGCCGTTGACCGAGGATCAGGCAACGCCGCTGTTGCTGCGGGCGCTGCGGGCACTGGGACAGAACCCGGGAACCGAACTGGCTTACGCCACGCCACGGGAAGTGTTGAACTGGGGCATTGCCCACTGGGATGCTTCATTGATCCCGCGCACACTGAACCTGCCCGAGGCACAGCTATTGTGATCGCACTTGCAGTGGCGCGCCCATCCGTTACCATCGCCGCACGTTTTCGGGCACGCGCATAAAAAAGAGAGGCCGGGATGTACATCTATCGCTTGGTCCTGCTTTTGGTAGTGGGGATTTACCTGTTTTCCCCGGCCATCATGGATTGGTGGATCGACGCCACTGGCGCCTGGTATCGCCCTTATCTGCTCTGGCTGATTCTGATCGTCGTGACCTTCATCCTGCAGAGCCAAAAAGATGCCGATGAGCTTTAGCCTGACCCAGATGATCCTGATCAGCGCCGCGTACCTGGCGGTGCTGTTCGGCGTGGCCTGGATCAGTGAACGGGGCATGATCCCGCGGGCGATCATTCGCCACCCGCTGACCTACACCCTGTCACTGGGCGTCTACGCCAGTGCCTGGGCGTTTTACGGCACCGTGGGCCTGGCCTATCAGTATGGCTACGGTTTTCTGTCCAGTTACCTGGGTGTCTCCGGGGCATTTCTGCTGGCGCCGGTGTTGCTCTACCCGATCCTGAAGATCACCCGCACCTATCAACTGTCGTCTTTGGCGGACCTGTTTGCCTTCCGCTTCCGCAGCACCTGGGCCGGAGCGCTGACCACGATTTTCATGCTGGTCGGCGTACTGCCGCTGCTGGCCTTGCAGATTCAGGCGGTCGCCGACTCCATCGGCATTCTCACCCGCGAGCCGGTGCAGAATCGCGTGGCCCTGAGCTTCTGCGCATTGATTACGCTGTTCACGATTTTCTTCGGTTCCCGCCACATCGCCACCCGCGAGAAGCATGAAGGCCTGGTGTTTGCGATTGCCTTCGAGTCGGTGATCAAGCTGATCGCCCTCGGCGGTGTCGGGCTGTATGCGCTTTACGGCGTGTTCGACGGTCCGCAACAACTTGAGCTCTGGCTACTGCAAAACCAGACCGCACTCGCTGCCCTGCACACACCTTTGCAGGAAGGCCCGTGGCGTACGCTGTTGCTGGTGTTCTTCGCCTCGGCGATCGTGATGCCGCACATGTATCACATGACCTTTACCGAGAACCTCAACCCGCGCTCGCTGGTCAGTGCGAGCTGGGGCCTGCCGCTGTTCCTGCTGCTGATGAGCCTGGCGGTGCCGCTGATTCTCTGGGCCGGCCTGAAACTGGGCGCCACCACCAATCCGGAATACTTCACCCTGGGCATCGGCATTGCCGCCAACAGCAAGGCACTGGCGTTGCTGGCGTACGTCGGCGGGCTCTCCGCCGCCAGCGGCCTGATCATCGTCACTACGCTGGCACTGTCCGGAATGGCCTTGAACCACCTGGTGCTGCCGCTGTACCAGCCACCGGCCGAAGGCAACATCTACCGCTGGCTGAAGTGGACCCGCCGGGCGCTGATTGTCGCGATCATCATGGCCGGCTATGGCTTCTACCTGATGCTCGGTGCAGAACAGGACCTGGCCAACCTCGGCATTGTCGCGTTCGTCGCCACCTTGCAGTTCCTGCCGGGTGTGCTCTCGGTCCTGTATTGGCCGACCGCCAACCGCCGCGGTTTCATTGCCGGTTTGCTGGCGGGGATTCTGGTGTGGCTGGTGACCATGCTGCTGCCGCTGGTCGGCAATCTGCAAGGCTTCTACATTCCGCTGCTGAACATGATCTACGTGCTGGATGACACCAGCTGGCACATGGCAGCGATTGCCTCGCTGGCGGCCAACGTGCTGATGTTCACCCTGATCTCGCTATTCACCAACGCCAGCACCGAAGAAGCCAGCGCTGCCGAAGCCTGTGCCGTGGATAACGTTCGCCGCCCGCAACGCCGGGAACTGCACGCCGCCTCGCCCCAGGAATTCGCCACACAGCTCGCAAAACCATTGGGTGCAAAAGCGGCGCAGAAGGAAGTGGAACAAGCACTGCGCGACCTCTATCTGCCCTTCGACGAACGCCGGCCGTATGCCCTGCGCCGCTTGCGTGACCGCATCGAAGCCAACCTCTCCGGCCTGATGGGGCCGAGCGTGGCCCAGGACATGGTCGAGACGTTCCTGCCATACAAGGCCGGCGGCGAAAACTACGTCACCGAAGACATTCACTTCATCGAAAGCCGTCTCGAGGACTACCACTCGCGCCTGACAGGCCTGGCCGCCGAACTCGATGCCCTGCGCCGCTATCACCGCCAGACCCTGCAGGAATTGCCAATGGGCGTTTGCTCGCTGGCCAAGGATCAGGAAATCCTCATGTGGAACAAGGCCATGGAGGAACTCACCGGCATCGCTGCGCAGCGCGTGGTCGGTTCGCGCCTGAGTACCATTGCCGACCCATGGAAAGAACTGCTGCAAGGTTTCATCAATCTGCCGGACGAGCACTTGCACAAACAGCACCTGGCCCTCGATGGCCAGACCCGCTGGCTGAACCTGCACAAAGCGGCCATCGATGAGCCACTGGCACCGGGCAACAGCGGCCTGGTATTGCTGGTCGAGGACCTGACCGAAACCCAGATGCTCGAGGATAAGCTGGTGCACTCCGAGCGCCTGGCCAGCATCGGTCGACTGGCGGCCGGCGTAGCCCATGAAATCGGCAACCCGATCACCGGTATCGCGTGCCTGGCGCAGAACCTGCGCGAAGAACGGGAAGAAGACGGTGAGCTGAAGGAAATCAGCGGCCAGATCCTCGAACAGACCAAACGCGTATCGCGCATTGTCCAGTCGCTGATGAGCTTTGCCCATGCCGGCAGCCATCAACACAGTGACGAGCCCGTCTGTCTGGCCGAAGTAGCTCAGGATGCCATCGGCCTGCTGGCCCTGAACCGACGCAATTTCGAAGTGCAGTTCTACAACCTGTGCGACCCCGAACACTGGGTCGAAGGCGACCCGCAACGGCTGGCCCAGGTATTGATCAACCTGCTTTCAAACGCCCGTGACGCCTCGCCTCCCGGCAGTGCGGTACGGGTCAAGAGCGAAGCCGGCGAACACACGGTCGATCTGATCGTGGAGGACGAAGGCAGCGGTATTCCCTCGAGCATCATGGACCGATTGTTCGAACCTTTCTTCACCACCAAGGACCCTGGCGAAGGCACCGGTCTGGGCCTTGCACTGGTCTATTCCATCGTTGAAGAGCATTATGGACAAATCACCATCGACAGCCCGGCTGATGTTCAAAGCCAACGCGGCACCCGAATCAGGGTTACCTTGCCGCGTCATGTCGAAGCGACGTCCGCTGTGAACTGAGACCGTCGAGAGTATCGAATCAATGCCGCACATTTTGATCGTCGAAGACGAAACCATTATCCGCTCCGCCTTGCGCCGCCTGCTGGAACGTAACCAGTACCAGGTCAGCGAAGCCGGTTCAGTGCAGGAAGCACAAGAACGCTTCACCATTCCCTCGTTCGATCTGATCGTCAGCGACCTGCGCCTGCCGGGTGCGCCTGGCACGGAGTTGATCAAGCTCGCCCAAGGCACGCCAGTGCTGATCATGACCAGCTATGCCAGCCTGCGCTCGGCGGTCGACTCGATGAAAATGGGCGCAGTGGATTACATTGCCAAGCCATTCGACCACGACGAAATGCTGCAAGCCGCCGCACGAATCCTGCGTGACCGACAAACGGCACAAGCCGGTGGTGAAGCGGTTGCCGGCAAGGCTGCCAACGGTTCGGTGAAATCCGCTACCGACAACAGCAACGGTGAAATCGGCATTATCGGCTCGTGCCCGCCGATGCAGGACCTGTACGGCAAGATCCGCAAAGTCGCGCCGACCGATTCCAACGTTCTGATCCAGGGCGAATCGGGCACCGGTAAAGAGCTGGTGGCGCGCGCCCTGCACAACCTGTCCAAACGCGCCAAGGCGCCGATGATTTCGGTGAACTGCGCGGCCATTCCGGAAAGCCTGATCGAATCCGAACTGTTCGGCCACGAGAAGGGCGCATTCACCGGCGCCAGCGCCGGGCGCGCCGGGCTGGTGGAAGCGGCGGATGGCGGCACCTTGTTCCTCGATGAAATCGGCGAACTGCCGCTGGAAGCCCAGGCTCGCCTGCTACGTGTATTGCAGGAAGGCGAGATTCGTCGCGTGGGCTCGGTGCAGTCGCAAAAAGTCGATGTGCGCCTGATCGCAGCGACTCACCGCGACCTCAAGAGCCTGGCGAAGATCGGCCAGTTCCGCGAAGACTTGTATTATCGCCTCCACGTTATCGCGCTGAAGCTGCCAGCCCTGCGCGAACGCGGTGCCGACGTCAACGAAATCGCCAACGCCTTCCTCGCACGGCAAAGCGCGCGAATCAACCGCACCGACCTGAAGTTTGCCGCAGATGCCGAGCAAGCCATTCGTCACTATTCCTGGCCGGGCAACGTTCGTGAACTGGAGAACGCCGTCGAGCGCGCCGTTATCCTGTGCGAAAGCCCGGAGATTTCTGCCGAACTGCTGGGCATCGACATCGAACTGGGTGACCTGGAAGACGACGAGTTCATTGGCCTGCCCCCACAACAGGGCAACGGCAATGCCAGCAACAACAACCACGAGCCGACCGAAGACCTCTCCCTGGAAGATTACTTCCAGCATTTCGTTCTCGAGCATCAGGACCACATGACCGAAACCGAGCTGGCTCGCAAGCTCGGGGTCAGTCGCAAATGCCTGTGGGAGCGCCGTCAACGCCTGGGCATTCCACGGCGCAAGACCGGGGTGGCCAGCGAGAGCTGAACCGCGCCTGTCTGATGTGCGGGTAACACGTGACTTTGTGGAAAAAACTGTTACCTCAGCTTTTTCACGTAACAGAAGCCGGGGCTTACGGTAACGAAGCCCCGGTTTTTTTTGGCCTTCGAAATACCTTCAAACCGGCCTAACCCCTTGTTTTATTGGGTTTCGCAAAAGTTGGCACGCACCCTGCTATATGTTTGGTACAAGAACAATAACAAGCAATGCACAAGACAATAAAAATAAGACGTATCGACTCACGCACAATAAAAACAAGACGGCGAGAGGCGCAGCTAACTGATTCTTTTGGAGAGGCGTTGTATTTGGGGCTTGCCCCACGACCAGGCCGAGAACAACAAAAAACTGTCCCAAGACAGAGCCTGTACTGGTTGGATCGAAAGATCACTGCAATTCAGCGACCAAAGCAATCCGTTTGCTCTTGGCTCCCGATTGGGAGGGTCATGAAGGAAAACTTCATGGCGAGGGCGCTCAACAAAAACAAGAAGCCCAAAACCAAAAATAAAAATAGAGCATGCAACTACTTCTTGGGGAGCTTCGGCTCCCCTTGTGGTTTCTGTGATTCCCCCCTACCCGCTTCCTGTACCCGTACCTGTAGGAGCGAGCTTGCTCGCGAAAAACCCACAGGCAACACTGGGCATCTGGTTTTCCGCGTAATCGTTCACGACCATCGCGAGCAAGCTCGCTCCTACAGTGTCCTACACCATCCCCCGACTAAATGCTAGAATCCCCGCCCATCATGCGGTCATTCTTCTGTTATGGCCGAATATTCCTTCAAACAGTGCATCCCATGCTGAAGAAGCTGTTCCAGTCATTCCGTTCTCCCAAGCGTCCTACGCAACACATTCGCAGCACGCCTGAAGTGCTCAACAGCGGCCAACACTCGCTGCAGAAGGCGCAATTCAGCCGCTACGCGGTGAATATCGTTGAACGCCTGCAGAGCGCCGGTTATCAGGCTTACCTGGTTGGCGGTTGCGTGCGCGACATGCTGCTGGGTATCACACCGAAAGATTTCGACGTCGCCACCAGCGCCACCCCCGAGCAGGTACGGGCCGAATTCCGTAACGCGCGAATCATCGGGCGCCGATTCAAACTGGTGCATATCCACTTCGGCCGCGAAATCATCGAAGTCGCGACCTTCCGCGCCAATCACCCGCAAAACGAAGACGAGGAAGACAGCAACCAGTCCTCCCGCAACGAAAGCGGGCGCATCTTGCGCGATAACGTCTATGGCACCCTGGAAGAAGACGCGCAACGTCGCGACTTCACCATCAATGCCCTGTATTACGATCCGGTCAGTGAACGCATCCTTGACTACGCCAATGGCGTACACGACATCCGCAATCACCTGATCCGCCTGATCGGCGATCCGAAGCAACGCTATCAGGAAGACCCGGTACGCATGCTGCGGGCCGTGCGTTTCGCCGCCAAGCTGAACTTCGGCATCGAAAAACACAGCGCCCTACCGATCCGCGACCTGGCGCCGATGCTGCGCGAGATCCCGTCGGCGCGCCTGTTCGAAGAAGTACTCAAGCTGTTCCTCTCCGGCCATGCCGCCGATACGTTTGAAATGCTGGTCGACCTGCAATTGTTCGATCCACTGTTCCCGGCCAGCGCCGAAGCACTGGAATACAACCCGACGTACACCCACACCCTGATCAGCGAAGCCCTGATCAATACCGACCTGCGGATCAAGCAGAACAAACCGGTTACCCCGGCGTTCCTGTTTGCTGCCCTGCTCTGGCCTGCCCTGCCGGCGCGGGTCCTGCGTCTGCAGGAGCGTGGCATGCCACCGATTCCAGCCATGCAGGAAGCGGCGCACGAGTTGATTGCCGAACAGTGCCAGCGGATCGCGATTCCGAAACGCTTCACCATGCCGATCCGCGAGATCTGGGATATGCAGGAACGCCTGCCGCGCCGCAGCGGCAAGCGTGCCGATCTGTTGCTGGACAATCCGCGCTTCCGCGCCGGCTACGACTTCCTGTTGCTACGCGAAAGCGCTGGCGAGCAGACCGACGGCCTGGGCGAATGGTGGACGGACTACCAGGACGCCAACGACAGTGAGCGCCGCGACATGATTCGCGACCTCAGCGGCAAGGACGAAGGCACCGGCGCCCCGCGCAAGCGTCGTCGCAGCGGTGGATCCAAACGCAAACGCGCCGCCGGTGCTTCGAGCACTACGGGCGAGTAATCCATGGAACGCATCTACATCGGCATGGGCAGCAATCTGGCTGACCCTGCCGAACAACTGCGCAGCGCCGTCGAGGCGCTGGCGGACTTGCCGCAATCGGAGCTGGTCGGGGTTTCTGCGTTTTATCAAAGCGACTCGCTGCTTCCCGGACAACCGCGCTACACCAATGCGGTGGCTGCTCTTGAGAGCACGCTGGCGCCGCTGGAACTGCTGGATGCCTTGCAAGCCATTGAAAACGGCCAGGGTCGCGAGCGCCTCGAGCGCTGGGGGCCACGCACGCTGGACCTCGACATCCTGCTGTTCGGTGATCGCCTGATCGACGAACCGCGCCTCAAGGTTCCCCATTACCACATGCAGGAACGGGCCTTCGTGCTTTATCCGCTGGCGGAATTGGCACCTGCGGATCTGCAACTGGCCGATGGCCGGACTTTGGCCCAACTGCTCATGGCATGCCCGTTCGTCGGCCTGGAACGCCTTCCCCTGAACTGACCAAAATCCCACATTGGTTTTGTGTCGCGCACAAGATCTACTGCTGAATCGCATCAGTTACCCCGGTAACACCCCACCCGTAACAATGCGGTAACACACGCAATTGACTTCCCTCGTTCTCCTCACGACTATAGGCGTCCCGCTGCCGCCAACACGGCGTTCAAGGGCGCAATCCAGGCCTTAAAAGCACGACAAAAAGAGCGTGCGCCTGTATTTAACGAAGAATCACGCGCGTTACTCGCAGTAGTTTCCACAGCGCCTGAATGAGGAACTTTTCATGCCAGCCATTACCCTGACCACCCTGCAAGGTCTGAAGCAAAAAGGTGAAAAGATCACCATGCTGACCTGCTACGACGCGACCTTCGCCCATGCCTGCAATCAGGCCGGCGTCGAAGTGCTGCTGGTGGGCGACTCCCTCGGCATGGTTTTGCAGGGCCACGACAGCACCTTGCCTGTCACCACTGCCGAAATGGCTTACCACGTGGCTGCCGTCAAACGCGGTAACAGCGACGCCCTGATCCTCGCCGACCTGCCTTTCATGGCCTACGCCACCACCGAGCAAGCCATGGCCAACAGCGCGCTGTTGATGCAGGCCGGTGCGCACATGGTCAAGGTTGAAGGGGCCTTGTGGCTGGCCGACTCGATCCGCCTGCTGGCCGAGCGCGGCATCCCTGTATGCGCGCACATGGGCCTGACGCCGCAATCGGTGAACATCCTTGGCGGCTACAAGGTCCAGGGCCGCAACGAAAACCAGGCGCGGCAGATGCGTGCCGACGCGATCTCCCTGGAACAGGCCGGCGCGGCAATGCTGCTGCTCGAGTGCGTCCCGAGCGAACTGGCAGAAGAAATCACCCAGGCGGTGAAGATCCCGGTGATTGGTATTGGCGCCGGCAATGGCACCGATGGCCAGGTGCTGGTTCTGCACGACATGCTGGGGCTGTCCATTTCCGGCCGCATGCCAAAATTCGTGAAAAACTTCATGACTGGCCAGACCAGCATCGAAGCTGCACTGAATGCCTACGTGACTGAAGTCAAAGCGGCAACTTTCCCTGGGATCGAACACGGATTCTCTGCATGAACACCGTAAAAACCGTACGCGAACTGCGGGCCGCCGTGGCCCGTGCCCGTAGCGAAGGCAAGCGCATCGCCTTTGTGCCGACCATGGGCAACCTGCACAGCGGTCACGTTGCGCTGGTCACCAAAGCCTCTCAACGGGCGGACTTCGTGGTGGCGAGCGTTTTCGTCAATCCGCTGCAATTCGGTGCTGGCGAAGACCTCGACAAGTACCCGCGCACCCTCGCCGCCGACCAGGAAAAACTGCTCCAGGCCGGTTGCCACCTGCTGTTTGCCCCCACTGTTGAAGAGATGTATCCCGACGGCATGACCGGCCAGACCCGCGTCAGTGTCCCGCAATTGTCCGAAGGACTGTGCGGAGCCAGCCGGCCGGGGCATTTCGAAGGCGTGGCGACGGTGGTCAGCAAGCTGTTCAACATGGTCCAGCCGGACCTGGCGATTTTCGGCGAGAAAGACTTCCAGCAACTGGCGGTGATTCGCGCACTGGTACATGACCTGAACATGCCGATCCAGATCATCGGTGAGCCGACCGTAAGGGCGGCCGATGGCCTGGCGCTGTCGTCGCGCAACGGTTTCCTCAACGAAGAGCAGCGGGCTGTGGCGCCGGCGGTGTACCGCACGTTGAGCGAGATCGCCGGGGCGATCAAGCAAGGTGAGCGCGACTTCCCGGCGTTGATCCGCGTGAAATTGCAACAGCTCGAAGCTGCCGGCCTGCGCCCGGATTACCTGGAAATTCGCCACGCCCTGACCTTGCGTCCGGCGACGCCGGAAGATCGGGACCTGGTGATTCTGGTGGCGGCGTTCCTGGGGACGACGCGGTTGATCGACAACCTGCACCTGAACCTCGACGCGCCGATCTAATCACCGAAATTCCCCTGTAGGAGCGAGCCTGCTCGCGATGAACTCCGACGCGCCGCGTACATTCAGGAAATACGCGTAATCGTTAACGTCCATCGCGAGCAAGCTCTCTCCTACAGGGGCATCTGTGCCCAAACAGACTGTATTGCCGCCCACAAACCCTTCGGGCAAACTGCCCGCCGTTCGATTCCGACCTGGGAAACACTCATGCACGCCATCATGCTCAAAGCCAAGCTGCATCGCGCCGAAGTCACCCACGCTGTACTCGATTACGAAGGCTCCTGCGCCATCGACGGTGAATGGCTGGACCTGTCCGGCATCCGCGAGTACGAACAGATCCAGATCTACAACGTCGACAACGGCGAACGCTTCACCACCTACGCCATCCGTGGCGAAGAGGGTTCGCGCATGATCTCGGTCAATGGCGCCGCAGCGCACAAGGCCAAGGTCGGCGATCGCGTGATCATCTGCGCGTATGCCCACTACAGCGAAGCCGAACTGCTCAACTTCAAGCCGCGCATGCTCTACATGGCACCGGGCAATGAACTGAGCCACACCAGCAACGCCATTCCGGTCCAGGTCGCCTGATCCGAGCCCTGTCTCTTCCGTTTGTCGGACTATTCCTGACTTGATGTTAAAAAAGTACCGGAAACAGGTCAGACAAAGTCAAGACAGATCATTGCGCGGGGTTTACTGTATTCGCCCTGCGCCATGAAATCGTGTCGACGCAGTTGACCGGAACGCCCACCCACAGCGCTCCGGGATTTTTAGTGTTCAAAAGGCCGTTCAAGTAATAAGGAAACCCGCAGCGATGGCGTATTACCGCACTCCTCACGACGTTACCGCTCTGCCTGCCTGGCAAGCGTTGAATGACCACCGCCAAGCCATGCAGGATTTCAGCATGCGCGAAGCCTTCAATGCCGATCCGCAGCGTTTTACTCAATTCACCCTCAGCAGTTGCGGCCTGTTTCTCGACTACTCGAAAAACCTGATCAACGCCGAGACCCGCAACTTGCTGGTGGGCCTGGCCAACGAAGTCGACCTCAAGGGTGCGATCAAGTCGTTGTTCGACGGCGAAATCGTCAACTCTTCCGAAGGCCGTCCAGCCCTGCACACTGCCCTGCGCCGCCCGGTTGGCGACAAGCTGTCGGTCAATGGCGTCAACGTGATGCCGGAAGTGCACAAGGTACTGAACCAGATCACCGACCTCGTCGGCCGTATCCACGATGGTCTGTGGCGTGGTTACACCGAAAAACCAATCACCGACGTGGTCAACATCGGCATCGGCGGCTCCTTCCTCGGCCCGGAGCTGGTATCCGAAGCCTTGCTGTCCTACGCCCAGAAAGGCGTGCGCTGCCATTACCTGGCAAACATCGACGGCAGCGAGTTCCATGAACTGACCATGAAGCTGCGCGCCGAGACCACGCTGTTCATCGTCTCGTCGAAATCCTTCAACACCCTCGAAACCCTGAAGAACGCCCAGGCCGCCCGTGCCTGGTATCTGGCCCAGGGTGGTTCGGAAGCCGAGCTGTATCGCCACTTCATCGCGGTATCGAGCAACAACGCCGCCGCGGTGGCGTTCGGCATCCGCGAAGAGAACATCTTCCCGATGTGGGACTGGGTCGGCGGGCGCTACTCGCTGTGGTCGGCCATCGGTTTGCCGATTGCCCTGGCCATCGGCATGTCCAACTTCAAGGAATTGCTGTCCGGTGCCTACACCATGGACCAGCACTTCCAGAGCGCACCGTTCGAACAGAACATGCCGGTGCTGCTGGCCTTGCTCGGCGTGTGGTACGGCAACTTCTGGGGTGCGCAAAGCCATGCGATCCTGCCGTACGATCACTACCTGCGTAACATCACCAAGCACCTGCAACAGCTGGACATGGAATCCAACGGCAAGAGCGTGCGCCAGGACGGCAAGCCCGTGTCCACCGACACCGGACCGGTGATCTGGGGCGGCGTTGGCTGCAACGGTCAGCACGCCTACCACCAGTTGCTGCACCAGGGCACCCAACTGATCCCGGCCGACTTCATCGTGCCGATCGTCAGCTTCAACCCGGTGTCCGACCACCACCAGTGGCTGTACGCCAACTGCCTGTCCCAGAGCCAGGCGCTGATGCTCGGCAAGACCCTTGCCGAGGCCGAAACCGAGCTGCGTGACAAAGGCATGAGCGAAGCCGAAGTGCAAAAGCTTGCACCGCACAAGGTGATCCCGGGCAACCGTCCGAGCAATACTCTGGTGGTCGAGCGCATCAGCCCGCGTCGCCTCGGCGCTCTGGTGGCGATGTACGAACACAAGGTCTTCGTGCAAAGCGTGATCTGGGGCATCAACGCCTTCGACCAGTGGGGTGTGGAACTGGGCAAAGAGCTGGGCAAAGGCGTCTACAACCGCCTGGTCGGCAGCGAAGAAACCCCGGCCGAGGACGCCTCGACCCAAGGGCTGATCAACTACTTCCGCGGTCGTCACCGCGGTTGATTTGACGGCACAGCCCGCAGACTTTGGATCAAACCCGAATTCTGTGGGCAATAAACATCCGGTGTGGGAGCGGGCTTGCTCGCGAAGAGGCCGGTACATTCAACATCCTTGTTGACTGAACCGCCGTCTTCGCGAGCAAGCCCGCTCCCACAGTTGTTTTGCATCTGACTTGAACCCATTGATCTCTCGGCGCATCTTTATCCTTGTCGCAAAACAAGCATAAGGAACCGTCATGTTCGATATCAGCACGTTCCCCAAAGCCGATGCCGTCCGCCGGGCCGCACAATTGAGTCAAGACGACTACCACCGCCTGTACCGCGAATCCGTTGAACACCCCAGTACGTTCTGGGCCGAACAGGCCACGCGTTTTCTCGACTGGAGCAAACCCTGGGACACCGTCCAGCGCTACAACCTGAAAACCGGTGAGGCCAGCTGGTTTGCCGGAGCGCAATTGAACGTCAGCTACAACTGCATTGACCGTCACCTGGAAAAACGCGGCGATCAGGTCGCCATCATCTGGGAAGGCGACGAGCCTGCCGAATCCACGCAAATCACCTACAAAAAACTGCATCACCACGTCTGCCGCCTGGCCAACGTGCTCAAAAGCCGTGGCGTGAAGAAAGGCGATCGGGTGTGCATCTACATGCCGATGATCCCCGAAGCGGCCTACGCCATGCTCGCCTGTACGCGCATCGGCGCCGTGCATTCGGTGGTCTTCGGCGGCTTTTCCCCGGACTCCCTGCGCGACCGGATCCTCGATGCCGACTGCCGCACCGTGATCACCGCCGACGAAGGCGTGCGCGGCGGTAAATTCGTGCCGCTCAAACACAACGTCGACAAGGCCCTGCAAAGCTGTCCCGATGTCAGCAGCGTGATCGTGGTCGAGCGCACCCAAAACCAGGTGAATTGGGTTGAAGGCCGCGACCTCTGGTATCACCAGGCGCTGCGCGACGTCAGTGACGATTGCCCGCCCGAACCAATGGACGCCGAAGACCCGCTGTTCATCCTCTATACCTCAGGCAGCACCGGCAAACCCAAAGGCGTGTTGCACACCACTGGCGGTTACCTGCTACAAGCGGCGATGACCTTCAAATACGTGCTGGATTACCGCGACGGCGAAGTGTTCTGGTGCACCGCCGATGTCGGCTGGGTCACCGGCCACAGCTACATCGTGTACGGCCCGCTGGCCAACGGTGCGACCACGCTGATCTTCGAAGGCGTGCCGAGCTACCCGAGCACGTCGCGTTTCTGGCAAGTGATCGACAAGCACAAGGTGAACATCTTCTACACCGCCCCCACCGCCCTGCGCGCCCTGATGCGCGAAGGTCCCGAGCCGTTGAAGGAAACGTCGCGCCAAAGCATCAGATTGCTCGGTACCGTCGGCGAGCCGATCAACCCGGAAGCGTGGGAATGGTACTTCCATGAGGTCGGCGAAGAGCGCTGCCCGATCGTCGATACCTGGTGGCAGACCGAAACCGGCGGCATCATGCTCAGTCCCCTGGTCAGCGCACAGCGGATAAAACCCGGTTGCGCCACGCATCCGATGTTCGGTGTGCAACCGGTGCTGCTCGACGAGCAGGGCAAGGAAATCAAAGGCGCCGGCAGCGGCGTACTCGCCATTAAGTCCAGCTGGCCGGCGCAGATCCGCAGCGTCTATCGCGACCCGCAACGCATGGTCGACACCTACTTCAAGCCGTATCCCGGTTACTACTTCACCGGCGATGGCGCGCGGCGCGATGAAGATGGCGATTACTGGATCACCGGGCGCATCGACGATGTGATCAACGTGTCCGGCCACCGTATCGGCACTGCCGAAGTGGAAAGCGCCCTGGTGCTGCACGAGAGCATCGCCGAGGCCGCTGCAGTCGGTTACCCCCACGACATCAAGGGCCAGGGCATCTATGTCTTCGTCACGCCCATGAACGGCGTCGAGACCAACGATGAACTGAAGAAACAACTGCTGGCCCTCGTCAGCCAGGAAATCGGCAGTTTCGCCAAACCGGATTTGATCCAGTGGGCGCCGGCCTTGCCGAAAACCCGCTCAGGCAAGATCATGCGGCGCATTCTGCGCAAGATTGCCTGCAACGAGCTGGACAGCCTGGGCGACACTTCGACACTGGCCGATCCAAGCGTGGTGCAGGGCCTGATCGACAAACGTCTGAATCAATAACGGACTGTGCCCTGTAGGAGCGAGCTCGCTCGCGATGAACTCAGACGCGCCGCGTATATTCAGGAAGCATGCGTTATCGTTAGCGTCCATCGCGAGCTTGCTCGCTCCTACAGATTTACAGAGTGGCCATGGAATTCATCCGCACCCGCATCGAAACCCAGATCATGAGCCTGAGCGGTTTGTCCCTGGGCAAACTCGACCTGGAAAACCCCAAGGGCGACCCCGGGCTGTTCGGGCCAGATTCGGTGAGCTGGCAAGTCCATGGTGATTTCAGCAGCATGCTGATCGGTGGCATCGCCGCCCTGATGCTGCAGGCCCTGCACCCGCTGGCACTGGCCGGGGTCTGGGACCATTCGAATTTTCGTGAAGACATGCTCGGCCGCTTGCGCCGCACCGGGCAGTTCATCTCCGGCACCACCTTCGGCTCTCGACAGGATGCCGAGTGGCTGATCGAAAAAGTCCGCACCATCCATTTGCAGATTACCGGCACGGCGCCGGATGGACGCCCCTACGCCGCCAGCGATCCCGAATTGCTGACGTGGGTGCACGTGGCGGAAGTCAGCAACTTCCTCGCCGCGCATTTGCGCTATCGCAACCCGCATCTTTCACCAGCCGACCAGGATCGCTATTACGCGGAAATCGCCTTGGTCGCCGAACGCCTGGGCGCCCGCGATGTGCCCCGTTCTCGGCGGGAAATTGCCGGCTACCTCAAGCGCATCCGTCCACAACTGCTGTGCGACGAACGCAGTCGTGAGGTCCTGCGCCTGCTGCTGAACGCCCCGTCCCCCAGTCGCCTGGCCAAGCCTTTCGGCAGTTTGATGATGCAGGCCGGGATCGATCTGCTGCCGGACTGGGCCAGTGACATGCTCTGCGTCAGCCAGAACCCGCTACAACGCAAGCTGATCCGCGCCAGCGTCAACCGCAGCGCACCGATGCTGCGCTGGGCGGTGCGTAATGGATCGGTTCAACGCGCTAAACGCCGGATGGGCCTGTAGGAGCGAGCTTGCTCGCGAAAAACGCCTGGAACACGCGATCATTCAGACAGCACACGTTATCGTTGTCGACCATCGTGAGCGAGCTCCAGGTTGTGCTCCAAGCTGTTAAACTCCCGCGCCCAATTCCTCCTGCAAGGCGCCCAGCATGTCTTCCTTGAATCAGGCGCTGCGCGCCGCCCTCGATCAACGCCAGGACCTGCTCGCCGAACTGCACCAGCAAGGTACCGATTGCTATCGCCTGTTCCACGGCAGCCAGGAAGGCGCCGGTGGCCTGACCATCGACCGCTACGGCCCGCAATTGCTGGTGCAAAGTTTCCACCAGCCGCTGGAGCGCGAGACGCTGCTGCAACTGCACGAAACGATCAATCAACACCTGGGATTTGCCACCCTGCTGGTCTACAACGACCGCTCCCGTGGCAACTCGCGCATCGATCGCGAAGACACCGTCTACCGCGCCGACGAAGCCGCCCTGCAAGACCTGGTTGGCCACGAATGGGGCTTGAACTATCGGGTGCGTGGCCGCCATGCCGGACAAGACCCGCTGCTGTTCCTCGACTTGCGCAACACCCGTGGCTGGGTCAAGGATCACAGTAAAAACAAAAGCGTACTGAACCTGTTTGCCTACACCTGTGGCGTCGGCCTCAGTGCTGCCGCCGGCGGCGCGCGCGAGGTGTGCAACCTGGACTTCGCCGAAGGCAACCTGGCGGTCGGTCGGGAGAACGGTTTACTCAATCCGCAGTTGCCGACCATGGAGTTTATCCAGTCCGACTACTTCCCGGCCATTCGCCAACTGGCCGGCCTGCCGGTCAGCCAGCGCCGCGGGCAAAAACTGCCGAGCTATCAGCGCCTGGAACAGCGCCAGTACGATTTGGTGCTGCTGGACCCGCCGGCCTGGGCCAAGAGCGCATTCGGCACCGTCGACCTGCTGCGCGACTACCAGAGCCTGCTCAAACCAGCCCTGCTGACCACCGCCGACAACGGCGTGCTGATCTGCTGCAACAACCTGGCGAAAGTCAGCATGGACGACTGGCGCGAGCAGGTTTTGCGCTGTGCAGAGAAGGCCGGGCGACCTGTACGTGAGTGGACCGTGATGAAGCCAGGCGCCGACTTCCCGTCAATGGATCAGCAACCACCGCTGAAAACCCTGATTCTGCAGCTCTGAGCGCTGCAGGAAAAATCTGAAATTTACTGAACAGGCCAATCACTTCGGAACCGGAAACGCGTGCCATACTCCAACGCACTCCGATCCAGACAGATGAAGCCGCACATGTACAAAGGATTGATTCGCGCCCTCGGCGCCTTGTTGACTGCTCTGGCCCTCTACAGCTTGCTGGGCTTTCTGATTTTACCGGGGATCGCGTTGCGCGTTGCCAACCAGCAACTGGCCAACTACGCCACCACCCCCGCTGCGATCCAGCGGATCGAATTCAATCCGTTCAGCCTTGAACTGACCCTTTGGGGCTTGAATATCGGTGAGCCCGGCAAGGAGCAGGTCGGTTTCGAACGTCTGTACGCCAACCTGCAATTCGACAGCCTGTGGACCAAGGCCGTGCACCTGTCCGATGTCGAACTGGACAAGCCCAAGACCGAAATCCTGTTCAGCAAGGACGGCAAACTCAATCTGCTTGGACTGTTCAAACTGCCAGCGAGCGAACCCACACCCACCGACCCGAATGCCAAGCCGTTTCCGCTGCGCATCGAGCGGATCAAACTGGCGGGCGGCGCTGTGCATTTTGAAGATGCCCGCCCCAGCGAGCCCATCGAGTTTCTCTACGACTCGCTCGATTTCGAGCTGAACAACCTCAGCACCTTGCCCGAAGATAGCGCCGACATGACCTTGGTGGCTGTCGGCCCAAACGGTGGACAGATCGACTGGACGGGTAACTTCAGCCTGATCCCGATCGCCTCCGAAGGTAAGCTGAAAATCACCGATGGCAAGATGAAAGCCTTCTGGCCCTATGTGCGCGATGCCGTGCCACTGGACCTCGAAAGCGGCATCATGAGTATCAGTACCGACTACAAACTCAACCTGTCCAAGGACACCGAGCTGCTGCTGAGCAATGTTGCGGTCAACATTGCCCCCTTCGCCATCAAGGCCCCGGACGGACGGCCGCTGGTGAAGCTTGAACGGCTGGACGTCAGCGAAACCACCGTGGACCTGGCCAGGCAGCAAGTGGTGGTTGGCAAGATCCGCAGCAATAAACTGGAAACCTGGGCCGCGCTGGAGTCGGACGGCCAACTCGACTGGCAGAAGCTGTTCGCCAGCCAACCGTCTAAACCCACCGCCAAAGCCAAGGCGGATGCCGAACCGGCCAGCACTCCGGCGGCGGCAGACTCACCGAAAACCGATCCGGCCGCGCCCGACAAACCCTGGCAGGTGCTGCTCAAGGATGTACAGTTGCGCGATTACCGGGTGCATCTGGCTGACCGCAAGGCACAACCCGCCGTCGCCCTTGACCTGAGCCCGCTGAACCTCGACCTGCAAAACTTCGACAGCCTCAACGGCTCGCCCTTTACCCTCAAGCTTGATACCGGCGTGGGCAAACAAGGCAAGATCATCGCCGACGGCGAGGTCAACCTGGCCCCGGTCAGCGCCCAACTGAAGGTACAGACCAGGGACATCGACCTGCGGGTTGCCCAGTCCTACATCACGCCGTTCATTCGCCTTGAACTGCGCAGCGGCATGCTCGGCAGTGATCTGGCAGTCAACCTGAAAAGCACCGAGCCCCTGGCCTTCGGCATCACCGGCCGCGCCCAGGTCGATCAGTTGCATACCCTGGACACCCTGAAAACCCGCGACTTCCTCAAGTGGCAACAAGTCGTTGTCGAAGGCCTGAACTATCAGCACGGGGACAGCCTTTCGATCGACAGGATCAACCTGTTCCAGCCCTATGCGCGTTTCATGATCAACGATGATCGCACCACCAACATCGATGATCTGCTGATTCCGCAGCCGGCGGACTCCGGGGCAAAACCGGCAGCGAACAAACCGGCCAGCAACGAAAAACCGTTGGGCATCCACATTGGCGGCATTTTCATCAATGATGGATCGGCCAACTTCGCCGACTTCAGCCTGACCCCGAACTTCGCCACCGCCATCCAGCAACTCAACGGGCAGATCGGCACCATCGACAGCCGCCAGCCGAAACCGGCCGCTGTCGACGTCAAGGGCAAGGTCGATCGCTATGCGCCGGTGACCATCAAGGGCGCCGTCAATCCGTTCGACCCGATGGCCAGCCTCGACATCGCCACCAGCTTCAAGCGCGTGGAACTGACCACACTGACGCCCTACTCCGGCAAGTTCGCCGGCTACCGTATCCGCAAGGGCCGGCTCAATCTCGACCTGCACTACCAGATCACCAAGGGCCAACTCAAAGCTGAAAACAAAGTAGTGGTCGAACAACTGCAACTGGGTGAAAAAGTCGACAGCCCGGATGCCGTGAGCCTGCCGCTGAAACTGGCCATTGCCTTGCTCAAGGACGTCGACGGCAAGATCTCCATCGAATTGCCGGTGACCGGCGACCTGAACAACCCCCAGTTCAGTGTCATGCCGATTATCTGGCAGACCCTGCGCAACCTGATCGTCAAAGCGGCGGCAGCACCGTTCAAGCTCATTGGCGGGCTGGTCAGCGGTGGGGGCGCGGAAGATCTGGGCAGTGTGTCGTTCGCAGCGGGTTCCAGCGACCTGAGCAAGGACGCCGAAGGCGCTTTGGACAAACTGTCCAAGGCCCTCAAGGAACGCCCGGCCCTGCGCCTGGAAATCGAAGGCACCGCCGCCCAGAGCAGCGATGGCCCGTTGATCGCCGAACAACGCCTGGAACGTGAGTATCAGTACAACTACTACAAAATGCTCCAGCGCCGCGGTGACAAGGTCCCGGCCCAGGCTTCGTTGCTGGAAGTGCCGGACGGGGAAAAAGGCCCGCTGCTCGAAGGTATCTACCGCACCCGCCTGAAAACCCAGCCCCCTGCCGAATGGAAAGACCTGGGCAAGGAAGAGCGCACCGCGAAAATGCGTGCTGAGGTGATCAAGTTCTGGAGCTCCAGCGACGTGCTGTTGCGCCAACTGGGCCAGGAGCGCGCCAGCAGCATCAAGGATTACCTGGTCGACAAGGCCCAGCTGGAAGATGACCGGGTGTATTTCATCGACGCCAATCTGGGCGAGGCAGAAAGTGACGGCCGTGTGGTGACACCGATGCATCTGGATGCCGAGTGATGATTCGACAGATGCTGAAAGGCCTGATTCTGGCACTAGCCGCCAGTCAGGCCTGGGCAGCCGATACCCTGCGCTGTGGCAGCCAATTGATCAGCGTCGGTGATCGTTCGAGTGAGGTTCTGCAGAAATGCGGTGAGCCGGTCAGTCGCGACTTGCTGGGTTACAAACGCAGTGCAGACCGGCGCGAGGAGTTTCAGGTCGAGGAATGGACCTACGGACCGAATGGCGGCATGTATCAATACTTGCGGTTCGAAGGTAATCGGCTGAAACAGATCACCAGCAAACGCGGCAATTGATCAGGCACGCCCCCACCGTTGATTGGCACCGCTGTAAATAAAACAGGCCCCGGCAAAAATGCGCGGGGCCTGTGGTGGCCAAACTCCGTTTGGCCGCTCGCATGAACTCTCAGGTTGCAACAGACGTATGACTCGGCCCGTCTGTCGCGCCCTCTCCCGGTCCAGGCGAGAAGCCTGCCTTATTCGGCTTTGAGGCCGTCAGCGGAGACTGCCTTGACGCCTTTGATTTTCTTGGCGATGGCCACAGCCATGTCTTTTTGCGAATCGGTCACGGCAGCGGTCGACGACAGCGATACCACGCCTTTGTTGGTTTCAACCTTGATGTCGGTACCTGGAATGCCTTTTTCGGTCATCAGGTCGGCTTTGACTTTGGTGGTGATCCAGGTATCGGAAGTAGCTTCTTTAGCCTTGGTCATTTCACCCGCCGCCAGGGTCATTGGAGACTGGGTGGCTTGAGTGGTCTGGGCGAATGCCGCATTTGCCATGGTCAGAGTCAGCACGGTAGCAGTAGCGGCAGCGATAGCGAACTTCTTCATACGAGTAACTCCTGTTTTTCTGAAAAGTCTGCCGGGTGTCATGTCGGCAGGGTTACCAAGGGTATTGCGAACGCTGTGCCAATTTTGAAATAGATAACAAACCCTTATAGATCAATCACTTACAAAGTTAGCCGTTTTTCGGAATCATGCAAAATGCACGAGACGCCGAAACGCTGCGTGCAAGTTGCGGGTTTGTGGAAAGTTCCTAAGATCCTGAATTTCTACGCTTTCTCTGAAGCTTTTGACGAGGGGTCGAACCCCGCAATGGCGGTAATGATCCGCTGTAGGAGCGAGCTTGCTCGCGATGGTCGTTAACGATGCCGCGTGTTTACTGACTGAACGCAGCGCTCTTGAGTCCATCGCGAGCAAGCTCGCTCCTACAGAATCCTTGACTGAACAGTACCACCGCAATGGCAGGACTTGATTCAGCGATTCATGTCGCGGAACACCCTTTCGGCAAGTAATCCCGGGATACGGTGCTTTTACACGACCAGCCTTTGGTTTCATCCCGTGTCAGGACAACGGTTTTGCCCAGGACCACCCCCGGGGCATTCTGCAATGTACAAACGATCGATCCCGCCCCCTCCGGAGTCGAAGCAGTCACCGCCAGGGCGCAGTGGGTAGTCGATGACGCGCCGGCGGGCGCCACGTTGGCAATTGTCGGGGTGTCCCCCTGATTGATCACATCCTCGAACGGCACTTTCATCGCAGTCAGTTCGGCCAGCGCCGCCGTGACTTTGGCCCGAGCCTGGTATTTGGAATACATCGGCAGACCCAGTGTTGCCAGGATCCCGATGATCGCCACCACGACGAGCAACTCGATCAGGGTAAAACCTTTTTGATTCATATACAGGCTCCATGCATGAGTCGAAAGCTCATGACCTGCCCCTTGGCAGCACAGCCTGTGCCAAGGCAAAAGCCCCCTGTTGACTGGGGTCGTGGCGGCGGCAAAGTCCTTCCATACGACGAGGATCAGTACTATCTGACGTTTTTTGTCACCTCACCCTTGCTGGTTTGGCTCCGTTGATTGACTAGGCTATAAGAGCAACTCAAGCGGATTACCCAGGACTGAACATGGCGGTCAAGGCAGCGAAAATCAGCGTGTACGCATGGGAAGGCATCGACCGCAAAGGCACAAAGGTAACCGGTGAGCTCAGCGCTCAAAACCCGGCACTGCTCAAGGCGAAACTGCGCAAACAAGGCATCAATCCGGGCAAGGTTCGCAAGAAAAACCAAGCGGTTTTCAACATGGGCAAGCGCATCAAGGCCCAGGACATTGCCCTGTTCACCCGGCAAATGGCAACGATGATGAGGGCCGGCGTGCCCTTGTTACAGTCGTTCGACATCATCGGCGAAGGCTTCGACAATCCGGCCATGCGCCAGCTGGTGGACGAACTGAAACAGGAAGTCGCGGCCGGCAACAGTTTCGCCACCGCCCTGCGCAAGCAGCCCCGGTATTTCGATGAACTGTATTGCAACCTGGTGGATGCCGGCGAGCAGGCCGGAGCCCTCGACACCCTTTTGGAGCGGGTCGCGACCTATAAGGAAAAAAGCGAAAGCCTCAAGGCCAGGATCAGGAAAGCCATGACCTACCCGCTGGTGGTGGTGTTCGTCGCGGCGATTGTCACCGGGATTCTGCTGGTCAACGTCGTACCGCAGTTCGAATCGGTGTTCAAAAGCTTTGGCGCCGAACTGCCGGCCTTCACCGTGATGGTCATTGGCTTGTCGCAATTCATGCAGGCCTGGTGGTGGACGGTCCTTGGCGCGCTGATCGCAATGGCCTTCGGTGTGCGTCACGCCCTCAGGACATCCCCGGCCTTTCGCGACCGGATGGACACCTGGCTGCTGAAACTGCCGCTGGTGGGCACGTTGACTTACAAGTCCGCCGTGGCCCGGTTCGCCCGTACACTGTCGACTACATTCGCTGCCGGCGTGCCACTGCTGGAGGCCCTGGAATCAGTGGCCGGTGCGACCGGCAATATCGTGTTCAAGCGCGCCGTGTTGCGCATCCGGCAAGACGTTTCAACCGGCATGCAATTGAATTTCGCCATGCGTACCTCTGGCGTGTTTCCGAACATGGCCATACAGATGACCGCCATCGGCGAAGAGTCCGGCGCCCTGGACGGTATGCTCGAAAAAGTCGCGGATTTCTACGAAAACGACGTCGATAACATGGTCGATAACCTCACCAGCCTGATGGAGCCGTTCATCATGGTGGTGCTGGGTGTTATCGTCGGTGGACTGGTAGTTGCCATGTACCTGCCCATTTTCCAACTCGGCTCAGCGATCTGACATGCCCTTGAATGAAATCCTGATTCACTATCCGCTGGCCTTTGTCCTTCTCGCGGGAATCACCGGCCTGCTGGTCGGCAGTTTCCTCAATGTGGTGATCTGGCGCCTGCCGAAAATGCTCGAACGCGAGTGGCGTGTGCAGGCCCATGACATTCTCGGGCTGCCCGGCGAAACGCCGGTGCCGACCTACAACCTGCTGCTGCCCCATTCCCAGTGCCCGCATTGCGGTCACCGGATCCGCGCCTGGGAAAACATTCCGCTGCTCAGTTATGTGTTGTTGCGCGGGCGCTGTTCAGCCTGCGCAGCAGCGATCAGCCCGCGCTATCCGTTGATCGAACTGGCCTGTGGTGCGCTGTCGGCGTTTGTGGCCTGGCATTTCGGCTTCGGTTGGCCAGCCTGCCTGATGCTGATCCTGAGTTGGGGGTTACTGGCGATGAGCCTGATCGACGCCGAACATCAGATATTGCCGGACGTACTGGTGCTGCCGTTGATATGGCTGGGGTTGATCGTCAACAGTTTCGGCCTGTTCGTGTCGTTACACGAGGCGCTTTGGGGTGCAATAGCCGGCTACAGCGTGCTGTGGGCGGTGTTCTGGCTGTTCAAGCTGATCACGGGCAAGGACGGCATGGGCTACGGTGATTTCAAGCTGCTGGCGATGCTGGGAGCCTGGGGTGGCTGGCAGATTTTGCCACTGACTATCCTGCTGTCCTCGCTGGTGGGTGCCATTATCGGGATGATGCTGCTGCGCTGGCGCAATGCAAAAACCTCGACGCCGATCCCTTTCGGTCCCTATCTGGCCATTGCCGGCTGGATTGCGTTGCTCTGGGGTGGTCAAATAACCGACCTCTATTGGCAGTTTGTCGGTTTGAAATGAATAGCCCTGTGGAAAAACCCTGGATTCTCGGCCTGACCGGCGGCATCGGCAGTGGCAAGAGCGCGGCCGCCCAGCACTTCATCGATCTGGGTGTGCATGTGGTCGACGCCGATCATGCCGCTCGCTGGGTCGTTGAGCCTGGCCGCCCGGCACTGGCACTGATCGCCGGGCACTTCGGCCCCGGCGTGTTGCAGAGCGACGGACAACTGGACCGCGCAGCGCTGCGCAAATTGATCTTCGAAGTGCCTGAAGAACGCCGCTGGCTGGAGGCCCTCCTGCATCCACTGATCGGCGAGGAAATCGCTCACCACCTGGCGCTGGCAAAATCGCCTTATGCGATTCTGGTTTCGCCACTGCTGATCGAGTCCGGGCAATACACCATGACCCAACGCGTGCTGGTGATCGATGCCCCGGAACAATTGCAGGTTGAACGCACCTTGCAACGTGACCAGACCAGCGAACAGCAAGTCCAGGCAATCCTCAAGGCCCAGGCCAGCCGCCAGGATCGCGTGAGCCATGCCGACGACGTCGTGATCAATGACCGCGACCTTGCCTGGCTGCACAGCGAGGTCGAACGCCTGCATCACTTTTATCTTACTTTGCGTGGAGGCCAGTCATGAGCCAACCAACAACCGTCGAATGCCCAACCTGTGGCGCCCCCGTGGAATGGAGCGCAGAGAGCAAATTCCGGCCATTTTGCTCCGACCGCTGCAAACTGATCGACCTGGGCGCCTGGGCGTCCGAAGAACACAAGATTCCAGTGGCTCCCGATGCCGAGGACGAGTTGTTCAGCGGTGATTTCGACCCGCGTCACTGATCCTTCGAGTGGGCGATTCCAGGTTTTGATGGGGATCAGGACTTGGGATCGTCGTCCTTCCAGGGAGCCGAGAGGTAGCGTGTGCGGTTGAACGTCTCAAGCCACTCCGGACAAAACACCACCAGCGCACTGACGATCATGCCGTTGATAAACGCCTCGGGAAAAATGATCAGCCACAGGTAACCGACAAAGTCCTCGAGCCAATATGGCATTTCGAAACGCTCATCGAACCACAGCAACCACAGTCCCAGCAGCAGACACAGCAACGCCGACAGCGCGGCGGCAAAGAATCCGGAAACGAAGATATACACGAATAGATTTCGTGGCTGCGCACGCTCCACCAGAATGGCGCAGCACTCGGTGACCAGCACCGGCAGCGCAATCAACAGCGCACCATTGACCCCGACCGCCGCCAAATCCTGTCGACCGAGCAACACCAGCCCCGTTTGGGCAACCAACCCGCCGACCAGCGCCAGCGGCCAGTCCAGCAGTAGCGTCACCGCTGTCATGCCGATGAGGTGATAAGACACGCCGGTATCGAAATCCTGCCGCACCAGCCACAGCAGAAACAGCGCAAACACCGTTCCAAACAGCAGATGCTGACGACGGCTGTCGGTGAACAGTTCAACCCACGGCGCACGACAAACCGCCCAGACCAACACCGGCACATAGATCAGCCAGCCGGCCGCAAGGGTTTCCGATGACAGCAACTGCGCACCGATCATGGTTCAACACACTCCCGTGTGCGCCATGGCACGATGCCCGCTGACCCTGGTGTGCATATCTACGCGCGACTCCTTGGCGAAAGACAACAGACACTCAGTCTACACCGCCGCTCGCAGGCCCTTCGACTTCAAGCCCAATGCCGCGGATCGTTCATCACCGAGTCATGCTCGGCGAACAGCTTCGGCAGTTCAGACTTGAGAAAGTCCACCCAGGTGCGCACCTTGGCATCGAGAAAGCGTCGCGAAGGATACAGCGCATACACATGGCGTTCGCGCAGGCGCCATGCAGGTAGCACGCGCAGCAAAGTACCGTCGCTCAAGGGCCCCGTCGCGGTGTAGAACGGCAGCAGGCTGATGCCCATGCTCGCCTCCGAAGCCTTGACCATCGACTCGGCAACATTGCACTGAAAGGTCTTGGCCGGGCTGACGGCGTGCTCGCCGTGCTCGTCCTGGAAAAGCCATTGATCGCTGTACAACGGGTCGAGCATGCGCAGGCATTGATGATCGCTCAGCGCCTGCGGATGCTGCGGCACGCCCCGGTGGTGCAGATAGTCCGGGGAGGCACAGGGTACGCTGTAGATTTGCCCGACGGCCTGCGCAACCATTTGCGAGTCGGCAAGTTCCGGAGCTATCGAAATCACCACATCGTGCCCCTCCTCCAGCGGATCGGGATTGCGCTGCGACAAGGTCAGCTCGAACACCACATCGGGATAAAGCTCGCTGTAGCGGGCGATCAACGGCGTGAGCAGCACACCCAGGCCGTTCATGCTGTGCACCCGCAGGCGCCCGGCCGGATTGATATGAGCGCCACGAGCCTCAGCCGTCGCCTCATCCATGGCTTCGACGATTTGCCGGCTGCGCAGCAGGAAGCGTTCGCCGGCATCGGTCAGGCTCAAGCGCCGCGTGGTGCGTTGCAGCAGACGCGCCTGTACATGTTCCTCCAGATCCGCCACCAATCGGGATACCTGCGCGGTCGACAGATCCAGCGCATCGGCAGCCCCGGTGAAACTGGCGCAGTCCACCACCCGGATGAACACACGCAAGTTGTTAAGCACGTCCATAAGCCCTCCTCGGGCGATGACTGTTACGTTTTATGTAAGGCTGCATCCGCCGTTCGCCCCTTTATCCGTCGGTGGCAAAGACTAAAATTCAGACATCAGAACCGACACGGAGCACGCCAACATGAAAACGTTGATCAGCCTGTTGCTGACCGTCATCGCCACCTCGGCCATGGCCGCCGACAACGAGCCCCTCGCGGTCCTGTACAACCCGGCGCAGCCACTGGACATCGCCAGCGTGGTTTCTGTGTCGGACACCGCGACCGCGTGCGGGGTCGTACCGGCGACCATGGTGTATGTCGATCATCAGGGCCAGACCCACCGCGTGACCTACGACGTCATGGGTGATTGCACCAGCAACCTGTGATCGATGGGCTCACAGCAAGGTCCACGTGTAGCTGAGGATCAAGCGGTTCTCGTCGATGTCACTGCGGTAGTTGGAACGCGCCATCGCATTGCGCACGCGAATGCCCAGACCTTTGAAGCTGCCGCTCTGCAACACATAGCCGATGTCCAGGTCACGCTCGCGATCCTTGCCTTCGAAACCCTTTCCGGTATCAACATTGTTGCCGCTGATATAGCGCACGGTACTGGTCAGCCCCGGTACGCCTAGCGCTGCGAAGTCGTAGTCGTAGCGCGCCTGCCAGGATCGTTCATCGGTGAAGGCGAACTCATAGGTCGGCACTTCGTTGCCCAGAGGCGAGATGTTGGCAAATACCCGTGGAAATGCACTGTCGCCGAACATGCCCTGATAGCCGACGTAAAACGTATGGCCGCCACGCTTGGCCGACAGCAACGAGAAGAACGCCTGGTTGTCGATATTGCCCAGCAGTTTTTTGCCGTCCTCGCGCGAATCGTAGTAACCGAGGTTGGCGCCAAGGATCCAGTTGCCCACTGGCTCACTGTGTTTTAAACCCAGAAAACGCTGGTTGTAGATATCTTCCAGTTGCCCGTACCAGGCGCTGACCGAGCTGCGCTTGTCATTGAACGCATAATCAGCGCCGGCAAAATTGAAACCGTCACTGCTGACCTGACGCTGCGGCACGTGACCCAGCATCGCTTGCATCTTTTCGTCGCCGGCTTCGTTGCGCAGGCTGGTTGAACTCAAGTGACCACCCTGCACCGTCAGGCCATTGATCTCGTTGGAGGTGATGCTTGCGCCCTGATAACTCGGTGGCAGCAGGCGAATATCGCTGAATGCCAACACCGGCAGATTGGGCTGCAGCTCACCGACTTTCAGCTCGGTTCTGGAGTAGCGCATCTTCAACGCGCCCTCCAGGCGGCTGTAGTCGTTCGGCGCGCGGCCGTCATCCTGCACCGGCAGCAAACCGGTATTGGTCCGGTCCGGAGCGCTGTCGAGCTTGAGGCCGAGCAGGCCGATGACATCCACCCCAAACCCGACGGTGCCCTGGGTGTATCCGGACTTCACGTTGAGGATGAAACCCTGGGCCCACTCTTCGGCCTTCGATTGCCGGTTCGCGCCGACGATGTCGGAATAGTCACGGCTGAAGTAGTAATTGCGCGCCTGCAACGTCGCGGTGGTGTCTTCGATAAAGCCTTTTTCAGCGGCCATCGTGCCTGTGGAAAAACCCGAGACGACAGCTAGGGACAACGCCGAACCGGTTGTTGGGAGAATCTGTTTCATCGTTTTTCTCTTATTGTTATTGATCGACTGGATGAAGGGCTTCAGTTGCAGTGGATTTGCGACGGGAAACGGAACGACGGGCGCTCAACAGCACATGGGTGACCATGCCGAAAATCAGCCCCCAGAACGCCGCGGACAACCCGAACAACGACATGCCCGAAGCCGTGACCAGAAAGGTCACCAGCGCGGCTTCGCGATCGCTCGGCACCGCCATCGCTCCCGTCAATGCTCCGGCTATGGCGGCGAACAAGGCCAGCCCGGCCAGCGCCGCGATCAACTCTTTGGGGAACGCTGAAAACAGCGAGACCAACGTGGCGCCGAAGATCCCCAGCATCAGGTAGCACAGGCCGCCGACGACCCCGGCCACGTAGCGTTTGCGAGGATCTTCGTGGGATTCGCGACCGGTGCAGATCGCCGCGGTTATCGCCGCCAGATTCAGTCCATGGCAACCAAACGGCGCCAACAGTGCCGTGCCCAGCGCACTGCTGGCGATGATCGGGCTCGCCGGCACTGGATACCCACTGGCGCGCAGCACCGCCATGCCGGGCACGAACTGACCGGTCAGCGCCACCATCACCAGCGGCAAGGCGATGTTCAGGATCGCGCCCAGGCTGAACTCGGGCGTGATCCACACCGGCGTGGCCAGGCCGATCACCAGTGCTTCACGATGCAATTCACCGGTGAACGCGGCAATCGAACAACCCACCAGCAGCACCATCATCACCGCATAACGCGGCATCGCACGCTTGCAGATCAGGTAGCAGGCAAACATCGCCAGGACCAGCAACGGCTTGTGCTGCATCGACACAAACAACCCGGTGCCGAAACTGAACAGGATCCCCGCCAGCATCGCCGCCGCGATGGCTGCGGGCAGCTTGTCGATGATCCGGTCGAAAGCGCCCGAGATGCCGACCACGAAAATGATCAGGCTGCTGACCAGATAAGCCCCCACCGCCTCTGCCATGGAAATTTCCGGCAACAGCGTCACCAGCAACGCCGAGCCCGGCGCCGACCAGGCGATGATCACCGGAACGCGGTAGCGCAGGCTCAAAGCGATACCGAGCACAGCGCTGCCAATGGAGATCGCCCAGATCCAGGACGACAGCACTTCCCGCGAAAGATGTGCCGCTTCTGCCGCCTGAAAGATGATCACCAGCGGGCCGGCATAGGAAATCACCGTGGCAATGAATCCGGCCACGGCGGCTGACAACGAGAAGTCCTGGAAAAACGCTTTCATGATTCAGGCACCGGTCGTTGACAACGCTGGGCTGACGCCAGCAGCGCTGCGTCGGCTGCTGACGGCGAACACGGTCATGGCCAGGGCCGCCACCGCGCCAGGCAAGGCAAACGCCATGAAGTTCAGTTGCAGGGGCAAGCTGATCCCGAGCAATGCACCACCCAGCAGCGGACCGACGATGGCCCCGTTGCGCCCAATGCCCGACGCCCAGCCCAGACCGGTAGAGCGAATCGTCATGGAGTAAAACTGCGCGGCGCAGGCGTACAAAAGAATCTGCGAGCCAATGGTGGTGGCACCCGCAACGGCGATCAGCAGGTACAACACCGGCATCGGGCTGTTGAAGCCCAGCAGAGTGATCGACACCGCCGCCATGGCGAAAAACACCGCCAGCACTTTCGGCAGATTGAGTTTGTCGCCCAGCACCCCGCCACCGACCGCGCCGAAGATCGCCCCGAAGTTCAACACCAGCAGGAACGACAGGCTCGAGCCCAGGCTGTAACCGGCGTTGGCCATCAGTTTTGGCAGCCAGGAACTCAGCGCGTACACCATCAACAGGCAGCAGAAAAACGCCAGCCACAGCATCAGCGTGCGTAGCGCACGGCCTTCACGGAACAACTGCAACACAGGAGTGCCCGAGCCTTTCACTTCGGCCATGTGCAATTGGTCAGACGTTTGCGCGACGTAGGCCGGATCAATCCGCTCAAGAATATTGCGCGCCTCTTCATTACGCCCCTGACGCAACATGAAGCCCACCGATTCGGGCAGGAAATACATGATCAGCGGCAACAACAGCAACGGCAGGACCGCCACGTAAAACACCGACTGCCAGCCGAAACCCGGGATCAGCACAATGCCCAGTCCGGCGGACAGCATGCCGCCCACCGAGTAACCGCTGAACATGATCGCGACCAGCGTGCTGCGGATTTTTTTCGGCGCGTACTCGTTCATCAGTGCCACGACGTTAGGCATCACACCGCCAATGCCGAGCCCGGCAATGAAGCGACAGAGGCCGAACTCGGTGGGGTTTCGTGCGAAACCATTGAGCACGGTGAAGCCACTGAAGAGCATCACGCAGATCGTGATGGCCTTCTTGCGGCCGATCCTGTCCGACAACGGGCCAAAGAACAGCGCGCCGAACATCATGCCGAACAGTGCATAGCTGCCCAGTGCACCGGCTTGCAAAGGACTGAGCCCCCACTCTTTCATCAGCATCGGCAAGACCACGCCGTAGATCACCAGATCGTAACCGTCAAAGATGATGATCAGGGCACACCAGAACAGCACCATCCAGTGAAAGCGGTTGAAGCGAGCGTTGTCGATAACCTCATGTACGTCGATCTTGCGCATGGCATATATCTCTTGTTGTTGTTTTTTTAGAGCGGCGGTAACACGGCTTACGTCCGTACAGCCGAGGGTAGAGCCGCCCGATACGTGGCAATAGCCAGTGAGCGCAGATCACTATCCGTTTTGTGCAGGGCCCTGGAACGGGCATGGGAACGGAAGGCTAAGAGCCTCTCCGACAAATTGTCTTCTTTGCGATCACATTTGAACGCTAAGCTTGGGCCTATGGATGACTCAGATTATTTACGCCTGCTGACCATCGCGGCCGAGCAAGCCAACGCGTTCCTGTCCAACGCCCGCAAATGGGAGCGTGAGCGTTGGGTTTGCCAGCGCCTGCTGCAAGGCTTGAACATTCCCTATCGTGCCGATGAATTCACCCCCGCCGGGGAGCCACCGGATGTGTTGTTTCGCGATGCCAGTTTCGAGGTGTTCTTCGTGCTCGACGAAGGCCGGCGCCTCAACGATGAATGGCGCGACGAACTGCAACGCCGGCGCAGCGCGTTTTCCCTGAGCCAACTGGTGCGCCGCGAGGCCAAGCCACGACGCATCCCCGCCAACGAATTCTTGCTGCGATTGGCGCCGACCTTGCGCAAAAAAGCGCACAACTACAAAGAACGCGGCATGGATCTGGGTGAACTGGACATCATTGCCTTCGCCAGCCTCAAACGCGAAGTGCTGGATCTCAACAGCCATTTCCCGCCGCCGACCGAATACCTGCGCCAGGGCTGGCGCTCGCTGTCATTGGTCGGGCCGACATTTGCCCGCGTTCTGTTCGCTCACCCGGATGCCCCGGACTTCTTGCGCAGCAACCTGGGGCGCAGCATTGTTTTTGACGTCGGGATCAGCCTGTGAGCCCGTTGCAGGAACTGATCGCCGAGGTGCCGCAACAAGGACGCGTACGCTGGATCGGCGTGCGCCCGCAATCACATTCGCCGATGCTTGCACTCGAGGCCGTGGAAGCGCGCCTCGAGGCCGGCCTGACCGGCGACCACGCCCGCCCCGGCGTGCGCAATGCGCGGCAGGTCACGCTGATTCAGTGGGAGCACCTGGCGGTGATCAGTTCGTTGATGGGGCGTGCGCACGATCATCCGGTCAGGCCTGAAGATCTACGGCGCAATCTCGTTATCAGTGGCATCAATCTGTTCAGCCTCAAGGGCCGCCGCTTCCGGATTGGCCAGGCAACGTTCGAAACCACCGGCTGGTGCCAGCCCTGCGCGCGTCTTGAAAGCAACCTGGGCATCGGCACCTTTCAGGCCGTGCGCGGACATGGCGGAATCACTGCCCGAGTGTTACAAAGTGGAATCATTCGCCTGGACGATACGGTGAGCGTCGAGCCCCTTGCGGACAGCGGCTATGCTCCGTTCAACGTTCGTTAAATCAGCCTGTAGCTTCTACACATTTAGCTACGTCTACCTGACGAGGCCTTTATGACCAGCCGCCTGAACCCCGACGACCAAAAGCATGTCGAAGAGTACCTGCTGTTGTCCCAGCACCAAGTCGAGCGCCGGCCTTTCCGGCCGTGGATGCTCCTTGTACTGGTATTGGCAGTGACCATTGGTCTGGGCCTGTTGAGCCGCCTTATCAGTTACCTGACGCTATGAGCTGCCTTGCGCTCGCTCGGGTAATTGCACCGATTTCTTTTAGCCTTGCGAGATATCCCCATGACTCATCGTATTGTCATCGTTGGCGGCGGCGCCGGCGGTCTGGAGTTGGCTACCCGTCTGGGTAAGACTCTGGGCAAGCGTGGCACGGCCAGTGTGATGCTGGTCGACGCGAACCTGACCCACATCTGGAAACCGTTGTTGCACGAAGTGGCGGCCGGTTCCCTGAACTCTTCCGAAGACGAACTCAACTATGTCGCCCAGGCCAAATGGAACCACTTCGAGTTCCAGCTGGGGCGCATGAGCGGACTCGATCGCGCGAAGAAAAAAATCCAGCTGGCCGCCACCTATGACGAAACCGGTATGGAACTGGTGCCAGCCCGCGAAGTGCCTTACGACTCGCTGGTAATCTCCGTCGGCAGCACCACCAACGATTTCGGTACCCAGGGCGCCGCACAACACTGCCTGTTCCTCGACACCCGAAAACAGGCCGAGCGTTTCCACCAGCAACTGCTCAACCACTACCTGCGGGCTCACGCCGGTCAGACCGACACGGTCGAGCAAATCAGTGTGGCCATCGTCGGTGCCGGTGCCACCGGGGTCGAGCTGGCCGCCGAGCTGCACAACGCCGCCCATGAACTGGCGGCCTATGGCCTGGACCGGATCAAGCCGGAAAACATGCACATCACCCTGATCGAAGCCGGACCACGAGTCCTGCCGGCGCTGCCAGAGCGGATTGGCGGACCTGTGCATAAAACCCTGGAGAAACTCGGGGTCAACGTCATGACCAATGCCGCTGTCAGCGAAGTGACGGCGGACAGCCTGATCACCGCCGACGGCAACGAAATCAAGGCCAGCCTGAAAGTCTGGGCCGCGGGGATTCGCGCACCGGGCTTCCTCAAGGACATCGATGGTCTGGAAACCAACCGCATCAATCAGCTGCAAGTGCTGCCAACCCTGCAAACCACCCGCGACGAGAACATCTTCGCGTTCGGTGACTGCGCCGCCTGCCCTCAACCAGGCAGCGACCGCAATGTGCCGCCACGTGCCCAGGCCGCTCACCAACAAGCTTCGTTGCTGGCCAAATCGCTGAAACTGCGCATCGAAGGCAAGGCACTGCCGGAGTACAAGTACACCGACTACGGCTCGCTGATCTCGCTGTCGCGTTTTTCGGCTGTGGGTAACTTGATGGGCAACCTCACCGGCAGCGTGATGCTCGAAGGCTGGCTGGCGCGGATGTTCTACGTGTCGCTGTACCGCATGCACCAGATGGCGTTGTACGGACCGTTCCGCACGGCGATGCTGATGCTCGGTAGCAAGATCGGACGTGGCACCGAGCCAAGGCTCAAGCTGCACTAACCCCCCCTTGTGGGAGCGGGCTTGCTCGCGAAGAGGCCATGTCATTCAGCATTTATGTCGACTGACACACTGCTTTCGCGAGCAAGCCCGCTCCCACACTGGTTTTGCGACACCCTGAGTTTCTCGCAGGCAAAAAAAATCCCCGTATCTTTCGATACGAGGATTTTTAATATGGTCGGGGTAAGGGGATTCGAACTCCTGACATCCTGCTCCCAAAGCAGGCGCGCTACCGGACTGCGCTATACCCC
>NZ_JBGLYV010000048.1:0-50134 GCF_047304225.1 Pseudomonas sp. Pseusp3
GTCGCGCGGTGCGCCACTGCGTGGACCGTTGCGCTTGGCCGGTGGGGTGCCGGTGCTGGCGCCATCGCTGTTGCGCGGACCGCTCTGGCGACCCTGTGGCTTGCCGGAACGTGGAGCACCCGAACCTGCTGCGGTGCCTTGTGCCGGAGCACCCGGGCGGCGGCCACGGCCTTGCGCGGGTTTCTGCTGCGGCACGTAGTCGACGCGGTTACCGAAGTTATCGATATCGTCGTCCAGGAACTCGTCCGGGGCACGATCAGCGGCGGCGCGTGGCGGTTGGCTCGGACGCTGTTCGCGGGCCGGAGTACCTTCGCGAGGCTTTTGCTGACGGGCCGGACGCTCACCACGTTCACCTGCCGGTTTTTCCTTGCCCTTGTCCTTGCCTTTGTCCTTGCGACCGCCACCGCTGCCGTTCGGACCGTCGCCGCGCGGGCCACGCGGATTGCGTGGGTTACGCATGTCCGGACGCTCGCGCACTTCAGGTTTCTCGGCTTCCACGGCGCTGGCATCGAAGCCCATCAGGTCGCCATCGGCGATTTTCTGTTTGGTCATGCGTTCGATGCTTTTCAGCAGTTTTTCTTCGTCCGGGGCTACCAGCGAAATCGCTTCGCCCGAACGACCGGCACGGCCGGTACGACCGATACGGTGCACGTAGTCTTCATCGACATTCGGCAGTTCGAAGTTGACCACGTGTGGCAACTGGTCGATGTCCAGGCCGCGGGCGGCGATGTCGGTGGCCACCAGGATGCGCACGGTGCCGGCCTTGAAGTCTGCCAGGGCTTTGGTGCGGGCGTTCTGGCTCTTGTTGCCGTGGATCGCGACGGCGCTCAGGCCGTGTTTGTCCAGGTACTCGGCCAGGCGGTTGGCGCCGTGCTTGGTGCGGGTGAACACCAGCACCTGTTCCCAGGCGCCAGCGGTGATCAAGTGGGCCAGCAAGGCACGCTTGTGGCTGGCGGCCAGGCGGAACACACGCTGTTCGATGCGCTCGACCGTGGTGTTCGGCGGAGTGACTTCGATGCGTTCCGGGTTGTGCAGCAGCTTGCCGGCGAGGTCGGTGATGTCCTTGGAGAAGGTCGCCGAGAACAACAGGTTCTGGCGTTTGGCCGGCAGACGCGCCAGCACTTTCTTCACGTCATGGACGAAGCCCATGTCGAGCATGCGGTCGGCTTCGTCCAGCACGAGGATTTCCACGTGGGACAGATCGACGCTGCCTTGGCCGGCCAGGTCGAGCAGGCGGCCAGGGCAGGCCACCAGCACGTCAACGCCGCGGGACATGGCCTGAACCTGCGGGTTCATGCCGACGCCGCCGAAGATGCAGGCGCTGACGAACTTCAGGTCACGGGCATAGACCTTGAAGCTTTCATGCACTTGCGCGGCGAGTTCGCGAGTCGGGGTCAGGACCAGTACGCGCGGCTGGCGCGGGCCGTGACGCTGGGATTTGTCCGGGTGACCGTTGGGGAACAACCGCTCCAGGATCGGAAGGGCGAAACCGCCGGTTTTACCAGTACCTGTCTGTGCCGCAACCATCAGGTCGCGACCTTGCAACACGGCGGGAATGGCCCGCTGTTGCACCGGAGTAGGCTCGGTATAGCCCGCCGCCTCGATGGCGCGGACTAAAGCCTCGGAGAGACCGAGGGAAGCAAAGGACATGAGAAATCCTGTTTTAGTTAGGGCTTGGCCCAATGGGAGTCTTGCCTGGCGCGAATGGCGTTTAAGAAGACGCTATCCCGTCCGGTCCTGCTGGGTCTCGAAGGCTCGCCTGCAAGCGCTCGCGCGGGCTGTGAAGCTGCGCAGTAGCGGGGTTGAGATGCCTTGAACGATTCCGAGCGTCCGGGCGTGAGCCTGGCGGGAAGGCCGGAGTATAACAGAGCAATCACTGTGCGCTGCTTTCCTGCTGCTCAACGGTTTTTTCCGTGGCGGCCGTGGCCTTTTCAGTCTTCACGCTGACGGCCGGTTCCGCACCATAGCGGGCGCTCAGTTCAGCGTAGGCGGGTTCGCGCTTGAAGCGTTTGAGTTCGGCACCGAAACGCTGCACGAGCAGGTCCATGCCCGCATTGCGCCGCACTGCGAGAAACTGGCTTTGCTGGCTGATGATCGTGGGATTTTCGGTGATCTTGTCGCGGATGCCCAGTTCATCGAGCAAATGCTGGCCGACCCGGCGGTCGGTAATCAACAGGTCGATCCGCCCGCGCACCAGTTTGCCGAAGTTGGCTTCATGGGTGGGGGCCGGCTCGCGGGTGAACAGCGTCGAATCGCTGAAGTCCTTGCTGTACAGGTAGCCTGGCGATGTGCCGATGGTCAGGCCGCGCAGGTCATCAAGGGTGCGAAACGGATGGGGCCGGGCATTGGCGTAGAACATCACGAACTGGACTTCAGACAGTGGTTCGCTGGGGTAGAGCAGGGTGGCATCACGCTCATCGCTGTGAAAGATGTCCAGCGCGCCGTCGGCCTGGCCTGATTCAAGCATCGACAGGCAGCGTTTCCATGGCAGGAACTGCCATTCCACTTCGATGCCCAGGCGCTTGAAGACAATGGCGGTGGTTTCGTAGTCCAGGCCCAGTGATTTGCCGTTGTCTTCATACACATAAGGCGCCCACGGCTCGGTGACAATGCGCAGCTTCTCGCCCCAGGCGGCGAAGCTCAGGCAAGTGAAGACAAGCACGGCGGTCAATTGCGTGATCAAAGGCATGTGCTTGAGATTACGACGAGAAACCGGAAAGAGCCAGAAACTGACTGCAGATGCTCTAACTCCGTGGATTGCCGCACATTAATGGTGCGTTGAAAGCAAAAGATCGCAGCCTGCGAAAGCTCCTGGAGGAGCTGCCGAAGAATGCGATCCATTGATCTTGCTTGTAGCTTTCAGCTTTGAACTGGCCGTTGCTTCAACGCGGCAACTTCAGGTTATTCCACACCGCCAGGCTCGCTTCAGCCTGGTTCAGCGTGTAGAAGTGCAGCCCTGGAGCGCCGCCTTGCAGCAGTTGTTCGCACATCTCGGTGATGACCTGTTCGCCAAAGCGCTGAATGCTCTGGGTGTCGTCGCCGTAGGCTTCCAGTTGCTTGCGGATCCAGCGCGGGATTTCCGCACCGCAGGCATCGGAGAACCGCGCCAGCTTGCTGTAGTTTGTGATCGGCATGATGCCCGGCACGATCGGAATGTTCACACCCAGCGCCCGCACGCGTTCCACGAAGTAGAAGTAGCAGTCGGCGTTGAAGAAGTACTGGGTGATCGCACTGTCGGCGCCAGCGTTGGCCTTGCGCACGAAGTTGGCGACATCCTCTTCGAAATTGCGCGCTTGCGGATGCATTTCCGGGTAAGCAGCAACTTCAATGTGGAAATGATCACCGGTTTCTTCACGAATAAATTCAACCAGGTCATTGGCATGGCGCATTTCGCCACTGGCCATGCCCATGCCGGAAGGCAGGTCACCGCGCAGGGCAACGATGCGCTTGATGCCGGCGGCCTTGTACTGGGCCAGCAGACCGCGCAGGTCGTCTTTGCTGTCGCCCACGCAGGACAGGTGCGGAGCGGCAGGGATTTTGACTTCGCTTTCGAGCTGCAACACGGTGTTCAGCGTGCGATCACGGGTCGAACCGCCGGCGCCGTAGGTGCAGGAGAAGAAGTCAGGGTTGTACGCAGCCAGCTGGCGAGCAGTGGCGAGCAGCTTTTCTTGCCCGGCATCGGTCTTCGTAGGGAAGAACTCGAAGCTGTAGCGACGTTCTTGGGACATGGTCATATCCTTGGAAACACGTAAAGCGGACGCTGACCCCTGTAGGAGCGAGCTAGCTCGCGAAAAACGCAAGAACAACGCATTTATCCAGACAGCACGCGTTTTCGTTAACGTCCATCGCGAGCAAGCTCGCTCCTACACAGGAGGAGCCGGCCGATCAGTAGCGGTAGGCGTGCGGCTTGAACGGACCTTCGACGGTCACGCCGATGTAGTCGGCCTGGGTCTTGGTCAGTTGAGTCACTACGCCGCCGAAGCCACGGACCATTTCCAGGGCCACTTCTTCGTCGAGTTTCTTCGGCAGTACTTCAACGGTCAGGCGCTCGGCTTTCTGGGCTGGCGACAGGTCGGCGTACTTCTGGCCGAACAGGAAGATCTGAGCCAGAACCTGGTTGGCGAACGAACCGTCCATGATGCGGCTTGGGTGGCCAGTGGCGTTGCCCAGGTTAACCAGGCGGCCTTCGGCCAGCAGGATCAGGTAGTCGTCGTTCTGTGGGTCGAAATCACCAGCGCCGGTACGGTGGATCTTGTGCACCTGTGGCTTCACTTCTTCCCATGCCCAGTTCTTGCGCATGAAAGCGGTGTCGATTTCGTTGTCGAAGTGACCGATGTTGCAGACAACGGCGCGCTTTTTCAGGGCCTTGAGCATGTTCGAATCGCAAACATTGACGTTGCCGGTGGTGGTCACGATCAGGTCGATCTTGCCCAGCAGTGCCTTGTCGATGCTTGCTTCGGTGCCGTTGTTGATCCCGTCGATGAACGGCGAAACCACTTCGAAACCGTCCATGCAGGCTTGCATGGCGCAGATCGGGTCGACTTCGGAAACTTTGACGATCATGCCTTCCTGACGCAGGGACTGAGCGGAACCCTTGCCCACGTCGCCGTAGCCGATCACCAGCGCTTGCTTGCCGGACAGCAGGTGGTCGGTGCCACGCTTGATCGCATCGTTCAGGCTATGACGGCAGCCGTACTTGTTGTCGTTCTTGCTCTTGGTCACCGAGTCGTTGACGTTGATGGCCGGGATTTTCAGCTCGCCTTTGGCCAGCATGTCCAGCAGGCGGTGAACGCCGGTGGTGGTTTCTTCGGTCACGCCGTGGACGCGATCCAGCACCTGTGGGTACTTCTTGTGCAGCAGCTCGGTCAGGTCGCCGCCGTCATCGAGGATCATGTTGGCGTCCCATGGCTGGCCATCCTTGAGGATGGTTTGCTCCAGGCACCACTCGTACTCTTGTTCGGTTTCACCTTTCCAGGCGAAAACCGGGATGCCGGCAGCGGCGATGGAAGCGGCGGCCTGATCCTGAGTCGAGAAAATGTTGCAGGACGACCAGCGCACTTCGGCACCCAGGGCAACCAGGGTTTCGATCAGCACGGCAGTCTGAATGGTCATGTGGATGCAGCCGAGGATCTTCGCGCCCTTGAGCGGTTGCTCTTCGGAGTACTTGCGACGCAGACCCATCAGGGCCGGCATTTCCGACTCGGCGATGATGGTTTCGCGACGGCCCCAGGCAGCCAGGGACATGTCGGCAACTTTGTAGTCGGTAAAATCTGCAGGCGTGATAACAGCGCTCATGATGAGCCTCCATTCGTAATGTATGCGAATGGGCGCCGTTGTGCGTTTAGTGTCGGGCCGGTCAAGGCCTGGCAACGCCCCATCCGAGCCTGACAGGTCTAGCCTGCTGCAGCGCCCCTCGGACAGGTGGCGGGAAAACGGTATCAAGTAGAGGTTACCGTTTTGAAACGGGGGCGATTATAGCGGGCTATGCTGATCTTCCAAAGCGTTTCTGTCAGTCAATGTCCGAACGGTAATCGCGACCATAGTCGAAGCTTGATAGAGCTCTAGCCCGGGCTCTGCCATGATGCCGGGCATCAATCGGCAAGATGGTCAGGAGTGAATATGAATTTCCACACCCGCAAATGGGTAAAACCCGAAGACCTCAACCCTAACGGCACTTTGTTCGGCGGTAGCCTGCTGCGCTGGATCGACGAAGAGGCGGCGATCTACGCCATCGTCCAGTTGGGCAACCAGCGTGTAGTGACCAAGTACATTTCCGAAATCAACTTCGTCAGCGCCTCTCGCCAGGGCGACATCATCGAACTGGGCATCACGGCTACCGAATTTGGCCGCACCTCGATCACCCTGACGTGTGAAGTGCGCAACAAGATCACCCGCAAAAGCATCCTCACCGTTGAAAAAATGGTGTTCGTGAACCTCGGTGAAGACGGCTTGCCGGCACCTCACGGCCGGACCGAGATCAGGTACGTCAAGGACCAGTTCAAGGATGACGCCGGCGTGTAGGAGCGAGCCTGCTCGCGATGGTCGTTAACGATAACACTGGGCACCTGACACCCAGTGGTGCTCTCAAGTCCATCGCGAGCGTGCTCGCTCCTACAGAGCGGAATACCCGTGGCAACGGTCGTAGCTAAATGACCCGCCACGGGTGATGTTCAACCCGCCACATCAAGCACAGCCGCAGCGCGCCGCTGACGATAGATGAAGAACAGTGCAGTCGACACGGTCAGCCCGCTGACCAGCGCACCGGTCCATGGCAAGTCCGCCAGATCCGCGCCGCTGGCCACCACCAGTCCGCCAATCCATGCCCCGGCGGCGTTGCCGAGGTTGAAGGCGCTCTGGTTCAAGGTCGAGCCCAGGTTCGGTGCTTCATGGGCCTGATCGATGATCAGCAGTTGCAGGATCGGGCACAGAGCAAAGGCAAACGTTCCCCACAACACCAGTGTGATGGCCGCCGGGATCACCGAATGGCTGGTTTGCGTGAATGCCGCCAGCACCACCAGCACCGCCAGCGCCATGCCCACCAGCGAAGGCAGCAAGCGACTGTCTGCCAGACGGCCACCGAGCATGCTGCCGGCGGTCAGGCCAACGCCGAATAGCAGCAGCATGATGGTGACGCCGTGGGGGCTGACGCCGGTGATGTCCTGCAGGATCGGCGCGATGTAGGTAAACACACTGAACAGGCTGGTGGAGGCCAGCACGCTCATGCCCAGGGCCAGCAGTACGTTGGCCTTGCCCAGCACCTTGAACTCGCTGGCCAGGTTGGCTTTATCCATCGCGATGTTTTTCGGCAGCCAGACCCATTGCGCAATCGCGGCCAGCACACCGATCACCGACACCGCCCAGAAGGTCGAGCGCCAGCCTGCGTATTGCCCGAGTGCGGTGCCCAGCGGCACGCCGAGCACGTTGGCCAGGGTCAGGCCGGTGAACATCAAGGCAATCGCCTGCGCCCGTTTGTTGGGGGGCACCAGTCCGGCGGCCACCACGGAACCAATTCCGAAAAATGCGCCGTGGCACAGTGCCGTGATCACTCGCGCGGCCATCAGCGTGGCGTAATTCGGCGCCAGCGCGCAGAGCATGTTGCCGAGGATGAACATTAGCGTCATGCCCAGCAGGGTGGCCTTGCGCGGCATGTTGGCGGTGCCGACGGCGAGGATCGGTGCGCCGAACACCACGCCCAGGGCATAGCCGGTGATCAGCAGGCCGGCGTCGGGAATGCTCACGCTGAGGTCGCGGGCAACGTCGGGCAGCAGGCCCATGATGACGAATTCGGTGGTGCCGATGCCGAAGGCGGCAACAGCGAGGGCAAGTAAAGCGAGTGGCATGCGCAAGGTCTCTGTCGGTAGTCTTGACGCTGTGATCAGGCATACGCAGGCCGACGGCCGTTCTCGACGAGAGCGGGCCGGGCAGAATTTTTATTGGAATTAGTCTGTGCGCAACTGAGTGCGGCGTGGTCGCTTGCAGTATAAACAGCCACTGAAATATGGCGAATCAATTCTCTACCTGGCCCCCTGTAGGAGCGAGCTTGCTCGCGATGGACGTGAACGAAGACGCGTGTTTACTGCTCGAACGCGTTGCCCTGGCGTTTTTCGCGAGCGAGCTCGCTCCTACAGGGATCGTGGAGACAACAAAAGGAGTAGGCCGTGCTTGCGACGGCGTTGGTGTTGGTGGCGGCGCTGTTGCATGCGGCGTGGAATACCCTGATCAAGTTCAGTGCGGAGCGGCTGTTGGTGGTGGCCTGCATGGACAGCGTGGCGCTGCTCTTTGTCGCGCTGATGTTGCCGCTCCTGGCCGTGCCGCCGCTGGAGATCTGGCCGTGGATCCTGGCATCGGCGGCATTCGAGCTGCTCTATCGCTACTTGCTGATCCAGGCCTATCGGGTCGGCGACCTCGGGCTGGTTTATCCGCTGATGCGCGGTCTGTCACCGTTGGTGGTGCTCGCGCTGACGCTGATCTTTGCCGGAGAGGTGCTGACCCATCAGCAGATTTTCGGAATTTTGCTGATCCCGTTCGGCATGCTGTGCCTGCTCTGGCAGGGCGGTGGCGGTGCGCGTTTGCCGTGGTCGATGCTGCCGGTGGTGGCGTTGATCGGCCTGTGCATCGGTTGTTACACCTACATCGACGGTCAGGCGTTGCGGCGCTGGTCCCATCCGCTGGATTACCTGGTCTGGGTCACGTTGCTGAGCGCCTGGCCGTTTCCGTTGCTGGCCTGGGTGCGCAAGCGTCCGGCATTCAAGTTGTTCTGGCGCGAGCAATGGCGGCTGGGCCTGGCGGTCGGGTTCTGCGTGTTGTTCAGCTACGCTTTGGTGCTGTGGGCGATGCAGATGGGTTCGATTGCCGAGGCCGCAGCGCTGCGCGAGATCAGTGTGATCCTGGTGGTGCTGTTCGGCATGCGCTACTTGAAGGAACCCTTCGGCCGGCCGCGGCTCCTGGCTTGCGGGCTGGTACTGATCGGCATACTGGTGATGAAGTTTTGATCGCCCCCGATGGAATTCGACTCTCTGTAACCTGAAGAAAGGACGGCGTTATGACGGTGGCTCTGTGGTGCATTTTGATCGCGATTTTCCTGCCGTATGTGTGCACGTGGATCGCCAAGCTCAGTGGCGGGTTCAGTCTCAAAGACAATCATGATCCTCGGGGTTTTCTCGACAATCTGGACGGCGTCGGCAAGCGGGCGAATGCTGCGCAACTGAACAGTTTTGAAGTGATCCCGGCGTTCGCCGCTGCAGTAATCGTGGCGCATCTGGCTGGCAATGCCGAACTGGTGACGATCAATGTGCTGGCCGTGCTGTTTATCACCAGCCGCCTGCTCTACATCATTTGCTACCTGGCGGACTGGGCGACGCTGCGGTCGCTGGTGTGGTTCGTGGGGATGGCGTTGATTGTGAGTTTCTTTGTCGTGTCGGTCTAAAAGATCTTCAGGGTTTTTACCGGCCTCTTCGCGAGCAAGCCCGCTCCCACATGGGTAGTGTAAAACCTGTGGGAGCGGGCTTGCTCGCGAAAGCTATCTAACAGGCGAAGCAGCATTTAAGGGGTGGTCTTCTGCGCGTCAGCCACCTGCGGCACTTGCGGCAGCGCAGCACCCTTGGGCCACAGCATCCAGATCTGCCCCTGTTGTTTCATGTCCCCGGCCAGTTGCCCGGCTGCATCGCCTGTGCCCCAGAACAGATCCGCCCGCACCTCGCCGGCAATGGCGCCGCCGGTGTCCTGTGCTGCCACGGGGCGAACCAGGGCGGTGCCGTCCGGCCTGGTGGTGGACAGCCACAACAGGCTGCCCAGTGGAATTACCTTGCGATCCACCGCCGCGCTGTAACCGGCCGTCAACGGTACGTTCAGCGAGCCGCGCGGACCTTCGTTGCTGTCCGGGTTACGGGTGAAGAACACGTAGCTGGGGTTGCTGCCGAGCAGTTCGGGAATCCGCGTCGGATTGGCCTTGGCCCAGGTACTGATGGCACCCATGGTCACGTCTTCTTTTTTCAACTCGCCCTGTTCCACCAGCCAGCGGCCGATCGGTCGATACGGATGGCCGTTCTGATCGGCGTAAGCGATGCGCAACTGGCGACCATTGTCGAGCTGGATGCGACCCGAACCCTGGATTTGCAGGAACTGCAGGTTCATCGGATCGGTCAGCCAGGCCACGACCGGCGCCTTGACCCCTTTGCTTTCGATGGTCGCCGCATCGTCGTACGGCTTGAGTACGCGACCTTCGAGTCGACCACGCAGGCGTTTACCCTTGAGTTCCGGGTAAATGCTGTCGAGGGCCACGACGATCATGTCCTCAGGGACGCCATAGACCGGGACATTGGCGGCGCCAGTCTGGGTCAGGCTGCCGGGATAGACCGGTTCGTAGTACCCGGTGATCAAGCCGTTGGGGTTGTCATTGGCGGCGCGCAGGCCATAGACATCGAGGTTCTGTTTGAGAAAGCCGCGAATGTCGCTGGCGGTTTGCGGCACGGTGGCAGCCGCTGCGCAGGTGCCGCCCCAGACCGGGTCGGCCTTGAGTCGGGTGCAGGCACTGCGCCACGAGCCGAAGCCGGCGACCAGGTCGTTGTCGGACACCGCCGGCAGCGCTTCCCATGTGGCACTGGAGTAGGTGGCCAGGGCATGGGTTTTCGGTTGTTTATTGTCGCCACCGGTGCAGCCTGCGAGCAGGGCCACCATCGGCAGGGTCCAGGCCAGGCTGTGACGCCATGCCTTGAAACGGCTGTTCATGGAGTGATTCCTTTGCCGGTTGCCTGGGCGCTCCATGCGCTCAAACAACCCATGTTGATAATAGGGCTATTGGTCTTTGCCGATGACGCGAGGATACTGGCCGCCGTTTCCCGTGACCTGAAGCCACCATGACTCTTAAAAGACTTTCTGTTGTATTGCTGGCCTGCCTGACGTTGTCCGCTTGTGGCGGCGTCGACCCCAACTCGCCGCTCGGCCAGCGCAAGAGCATTTTCAAGCAGATGCTCAAGACTGGCGAAGACCTGGGTGGCATGCTGCGTGGGCGCATTCCGTTCGATGGTCCGAAGTTCGCCGAAGGCGCGGTGAAACTCGATGTGCTGTCCCGTGAGCCGTGGCAACATTTTCCGCAGGTCCGCGAGGAAGATCACACCAGCGCCAAGCGCGATGTCTGGGAGCAGCAGGCGCGCTTCCAGGCAATGGCCCGTGACCTTGAATCCGCCACCGGTGAATTGGTGATTGCCAGCCAGGTTCAACCCTACAAGGCCAGCAACCTGGGGCCGGCGGTGCAGAAAGTCGAAGATGCTTGCAGTGCGTGTCATAAGGCATTTCGGGATCATTGACTGGCGTTGCCCGGTCTGACGTCTTCGCGAGCAAGCCCGCTCCCACAGGGGATATGTGCCACACCACACATCCCCTGTGGGAGCGGGCTTGCTCGCGAAGGCTGCTTCGGCAATACCGAAGACCTCTGTTCGTTACCAGTGATTACTTATCCAGCTCATCAAGGGCGTCCTGCAATTCCTTGCGGGCATCGGCGAGTTTGTCTTTGCGCTTGTTGATCTTGTCGGGGTCGCCTTTGCCCATGGCCTTGTCGAGGTCTGCCTGACGCTTGCTGACTTCATGCCTGGCGTCGAGCACCTTGTTTTCCCGTTCCTTCTTCAGCGAGGCGTCGGTGCAGTTCGCTTCGACTTCGCTCAGGGCTTTTTCCAGGCCTGCCTGCTGGTCGGCGTTGCCGTGGACCTTGGCCAATTCGATCTGGTTGACGATACCTTGCTTCTTGGCGGCGCAACCGGTCAGCCCGGGCGCTTCTTCATCCGCCATCAACGGGGTGGCCAGTACGCTGCAAAGGGTCAACAGGGCGAGCGGTGAAAGAAATTTCATAAAAGCTCCATGTAAGAATGCAAGCGGGCCGGTGTGGCGATGGCTTGTTGGAGCCCGACGGTCCCCCTTGGGTTCCCGCTGGGCACAGGGCTGGCAGCTAAAAGCCGTCAATCCCTGCATCACGTAACGTTTTACTCAAGGCCAGGACCTGCGGATCGCGGAAAAAAGCGTTCAGCTGTGCCGCGCGTCCTGGTCCGATACCAGCCTCGGCCCGCCATTGTTCGATGTCTCGCTGCGCCATGGCCTGCCATGAGTCGCCAGGGTGTGCCTGACCTGTCGGCGGCATTCCGAGGGCTTTCAGCCAGTGCGCGAACGGGCGTTGCCGGGCCTGGTTGAAACTGTCTGCAAGGCGAGCCGCGCTGCGCTCGCCGAAACCGTCAATGGTAGCAAGCTCTTGGACATCGAGGGTCAACCAATCCAGCAGACCGTTCAGGCGACCTGTTGCAAGAAGTTTTTCCCAAGTCCCCGGACCCACATTAGGCAGCGCCAGCCCCTGTTTGCTGCTGAGCCAGGTCAGGCGCGCGAGAAACTGGCTTTCACAGCCTGGCGTCGGTTGCCAGCAACTCAATGAATGAAAGTCCGCCGCCAGCGGTGCGTTCATTTCGGCGCGCTCGCTGCTACGCAATACAACGCTATCGAGCCTGGGAATGGTCAGCCCGGCCAGGCTGATGGCGACCTGATCACCCGGACGTATGTCCAGTGTCTGCCAGCGCTGTAACGAGCTGACGCTGACGCGTTTGATCTGCCGGTCGTCGAGCGTCACCGGGGTCAGCTCGAGTACCGGAGTGATCCTCCCGGTCCGGCCGATCCTGAAGTGAACATGGCGGACTTCGGCCAGTGCCTGGGCGAAGGGGTATTTCCAGGCGATGGCCCAGTAGGGCGACCGCGCCTGCCAGCGTTCGGCGGCGGGGCGCTGGTTCTGGCGCAGGACGATGCCGTCGCTGGCAAAGGGCAGGGGGGAGCGATACCAGTGTTCACGCCAGCGCTCGGCCTCGATGACGGAGGTGATCGGCTGGCTGTATGCCGTGGTACTCGGGAAGCCCAACACACTCAGTGCGGCGGCACGCGCGGGCACGCTCGCCGGCCCTTGGGGCCAGTCCCAGACAAACAGATCGATTTCGGCGGCCTGTTCGGGGCTCAAGACCTTGCGCGCCATCAGGCCCGCCACCGTGCCGCGAGCGTTGAGGCTGCCGGCCTGGGCTTGCACATGATCGGTCAGGCGCCAATACAGTTCGCCTTGCACGAGCAAGTCCCGGGTCTGCGACAGGCGTTGCGGGATGGCCGGAATCTGCCGTGCCGGAACCGTCCAGTCCTGACCGCTTTTGCCGTCGCCACGGCTGATGGCCTGGGCCAACAGGCCGTTGCGGTAAACCAGGGTCACCGCCACGCCATCGATTTTAGGCTGGGCCCAGACGTCCACCCGGTCACTCAGCCATTTTTCGACGGCGGGGCGATCGTGCAGTTTGTCCAGGCCGGTGTGGACGATGGGGTGGGGCAACTTGCCGCGTGCAGTGCGCAAGGGGTCTGCGGGCGGGCTCAGGTTGAAGCAGTGGCGCCATTGGGTGAGTCGCGCGCGGGACTGGTCATAGAGTTCATCGGCGACCAGTGAGCGTCCCAGGCGGTGGTAGCTGTCGTCCCAGAGATCGATTTGCTGTTGCAGTGTGCCGACTTCGTTCAGGGCGCGTTCGGGTGGCCAGTCCGGGCAGTCGGCGGCGCTGGCGGTCAGGTGGGCAAGGGTCAGTAGAGTGGCGAAAAACAGGCGCAGGTCCGGAAGCATCTTGAGCGTCCTTGCTCGGTGAGGTGCGTGAAGGCTAGGTCAGTATCAGTTGGCGCAGAGAAGGGGTGTTTTGCCGGGTATTTCTGGTGGCTTTGCCGGCCTCTTCGCGAGCAAGCCCGCTCCCACAGGGTTATGAGTTGGTCAGAACGCCGCCGTCTACTGTGGGAGCGGGCTTGCCCGCGAAGGCTGCGACGCGGTGTAAAGCGAATGCCAATAAAAAGCCCCGCAGGGCGCGAACCGTGCGGGGCTTCGGGTGTTGCGGGGAAGTCTTACAGGCCGGCAGCAGCGCGCAGGGCGTCGGCGCGGTCGGTTTTTTCCCAGGTGAACGTGGTGAAGGTGTCTTCGCCAACGGTCTTGGTTGCCGGGGTGCGACCGAAGTGGCCGTACGCAGCGGTTTCCTGATACATCGGGTGCAGCAGGTCGAGCATGGTGGTGATCGCGTATGGACGCAGGTCGAACACTTCGCGGACCAGCTTGATGATCTTGTCATCGCTGATCTTGCCGGTGCCGAAGGTGTTCAGCGAGATCGAAGTCGGCTGGGCAACGCCGATGGCGTAGGACACCTGAATCTCGCAGCGCTCGGCCAGGCCGGCGGCAACGATGTTCTTGGCCACGTAACGACCGGCGTAGGCGGCCGAACGGTCAACCTTCGATGGATCTTTACCGGAGAACGCGCCACCGCCGTGACGGGCCATGCCGCCGTAGCTGTCGACGATGATCTTGCGACCGGTCAGGCCGCAGTCACCCACCGGGCCGCCGATGATGAACTGGCCGGTCGGGTTGATGTGGAACTGGGTGTCTTTGCTCAGCAGTTCGGCAGGCAGCGCGTGCTTGACGATCAGCTCCATCACGGCTTCGCGCAGGTCTTTGTACGAGACTTCAGGGTTGTGCTGGGTCGACAGGACTACCGCGTCGATACCGACAACCTTGCCGCCTTCGTAACGGCAGGTGACCTGAGACTTGGCATCCGGACGCAGCCAAGGCAGCAGGCCGGATTTACGGGCTTCGGCCTGGCGCTGTACCAGCTGGTGCGAAAAGGTGATCGGTGCTGGCATCAGCACGTCGGTTTCGTTGCTGGCGTAGCCGAACATCAGGCCCTGGTCGCCGGCGCCCTGATCTTCAGGCTTGGCACGGTCGACGCCCTGGTTGATGTCAGGGGACTGCTTGCCGATGATGTTCATCACGCCGCAAGTGGCGCCGTCGAAGCCGACGTCGGAACTGGTGTAGCCGATATCGCAAATCACATCACGAACGATCTGCTCCAGGTCGACCCAGGCACTGGTGGTCACTTCACCTGCAACAATGGCCACGCCGGTCTTGACCAGGGTTTCCACCGCTACGCGAGCGTGTTTGTCCTGGGCAATGATGGCGTCCAGCACTGCATCGGAAATCTGGTCGGCGATTTTGTCCGGATGCCCTTCAGACACGGACTCGGAGGTGAAGAGGGAGTATTCGCTCATCTCGATGTTTTCCTGAATTTACCGATGGTGAGTGTCGCCAGCCGGTCGCTGAAAATGGCGGACCTGGATCTGGAAACCATTGCGTAAGCCTACATAGAGGCTTTCCCCGGGAGCGAGTCCCGCAGCGGTGGCCCAACGGGCCAAATCGTCCTGTTCAAACCCCAGCCAGAGATCACCGCAGGCCTCCTTGGCCCAACTCTGGTTGTGGCTACATAACTCTGTCACTAACAGGCTACCGCCAGGTTGCAGCAAGTGGGCCATGTGCTTGAGCGCATCGGCCGGCGCGGCAAAATGGTGCAGCACCATGTTCAGCACCACGCAATCGGCCTTGAGGCTGACGCCGTTCAATGCATCGGCCAGTTGCAGGCTAACGTTAGTCAGTTTGTCGCGTTCGCAGACCTGGCGCGCCAGTTCGAGCATCGCGGTGCTGTTATCCAGCGCCGTGACTTGCGAGAAGCGGCGCGCCAGTTCCGGCAGGAATGCGCCATCACCGGGGCCGACTTCAATGGCCGTGGCGTCTTTGTCAAAGCCCAGCTTGTCGAGCAGGGCCACCACGCTTTCGCGGTATTGCGGCAGGCCGGCGATCAAGTCTTGCTGGGCGCGAAACTTCTCCGCTACCCGTGAGAAAAAGTCCTGGCTGGCGGCCGCGCGTTGCCCATGGACCTGGGCGATGCGCGACTGTACGTCGGTCGGCAGCGTCAGGTTGTCCACTTCTTCGAGCAGGGCTGCGTGCAATTTGCCGCCCAGCAGCTCGGTGTGGGGCAGGGCGCGACGGTAGAAAATCGCGTTGCCTTCGCGGCGCGTTGCCACCAGGCCGGCCTGGGCCAGTACCTTGAGGTGGTGGCTCATGCCTGACTGGCCGATGCCGAAGATCTGCGCCAGCTCCAGCACGCCGAACGAGTCGTTGGCCAATGCGCGCAAAACATTCAACCGCAGGGGATCGCCGCCAGCCTTGCACAAGGCCGCCAGCTCATCGCAATCGTCATGTTGAATGGAGGGCACGCGTAAATTCATAAGGCCGGCAGTCTAGTCACGGGTCGAAGGCATCGCAAGAGCAATATCAAAAAGTTTTGATATTGCTCGATGGATGGCACTTCCTGACGTTAGGTTCAGTCAACTAAGTCAGAGCAGAAAGGTTTCATCACGTTAATACGTCGTTATCCATTGGAAAAACGCCTCCAGATGACTATCTGTCATTGCCCCGAGGCGGCCCGGTGAGGGAAAATGCTCGCCTTTTTTCCGTTTCGTTTTATTCAAGCCCCCAGGAGAACAGCGATGCCTAGCCGTCGTGAGCGTGCCAACGCCATTCGTGCCCTCAGCATGGATGCCGTGCAAAAAGCCAACAGCGGCCATCCCGGTGCCCCAATGGGTATGGCGGATATCGCCGAGGTACTTTGGCGCGACTACCTCAAGCACAACCCGAGCAATCCATCGTTCGCCGACCGCGACCGCTTCGTGCTGTCCAACGGCCACGGCTCGATGCTGATCTACTCGCTGCTGCACCTGACCGGCTACGACCTGTCGATCGATGACCTGAAACAGTTCCGCCAACTGCACAGCCGCACCCCGGGCCACCCGGAATTGGGCTACACCCCGGGCGTAGAAACCACCACTGGTCCACTGGGCCAGGGCCTGGCCAACGCCGTGGGCTTTGCCTTGGCTGAAAAAGTCATGGCGGCGCAATTCAACCGTCCTGGCCACAACATCGTCGATCACCACACCTATGTGTTCCTGGGTGATGGCTGCATGATGGAAGGCATTTCCCACGAAGTCGCTTCCCTGGCCGGTACCCTGGGTCTGGGCAAACTGATTGCCTTCTACGATGACAACGGCATCTCCATCGATGGCGAAGTCGAAGGCTGGTTCACCGACGACACGCCGAAGCGTTTTGAGTCCTACAACTGGCAAGTGATCCGCAATGTCGACGGTCACGACCCGGAAGAGATCAAGACTGCGATCGAGACGGCCCGCAAGAGCGCGCAGCCAACCCTGATCTGCTGCAAGACCACCATCGGCTTCGGTTCGCCGAACAAGCAAGGCAAGGAAGATTGCCACGGCGCCCCGCTGGGTGACGCGGAAATCGCCCTGACCCGCGCTGCGCTGAAGTGGAACCACGGCCCGTTCGAAATCCCGGCCGATATCTACGCCGAGTGGGACGCCAAGGAAGCCGGTAAAGCTGTCGAAGCCGATTGGGACCAGCGTTTCGCTGCTTACTCCGCCGCTTTCCCGACTGAAGCCAACGAACTGATCCGTCGTCTGAGTGGCGAGCTGCCGGCAGACTTCAGCGAAAAGGCCGATGCCTACATCGCCGAAGTGGCCGCCAAAGGCGAAACCATCGCCAGCCGTAAAGCCAGCCAGAATGCACTGAACGCATTTGGCCCGCTGCTGCCTGAGTTCCTCGGCGGTTCGGCTGACCTGGCCGGTTCCAACCTGACCCTGTGGAAAGGTTGCAAAGGCGTCACCGCCGAAGATGCCAGCGGCAACTACATGTACTACGGCGTGCGCGAGTTCGGCATGACCGCCATCATGAACGGCGTTGCCTTGCACGGCGGCCTGGTGCCTTACGGCGCGACCTTCCTGATGTTCATGGAATACGCGCGCAACGCGGTACGCATGTCGGCCCTGATGAAGCAGCGTGTAATCCATGTCTACACCCACGACTCCATCGGTCTGGGCGAAGACGGCCCGACTCACCAGCCAATCGAGCAACTGGCCAGCCTGCGCTGCACGCCGAACCTCGACACCTGGCGTCCGGCCGATGCCGTTGAATCGGCGGTGAGCTGGAAGTACGCACTGGAGCGCAAGGACGGTCCTTCGGCCCTGATCTTCTCCCGTCAGAACCTGCAGCACCAAACCCGTGATGCCGGCCAGATCGCCGACATCAGCCGTGGTGGTTATGTACTGAAAGACTGTGCGGGTGAGCCGGAACTGATCCTGATCGCTACCGGTTCGGAAGTCGGTCTGGCCGTTCAGGCCTTCGACAAGCTGACCGAGCAGGGCCGCAAGGTACGTGTGGTTTCCATGCCGTGCACCAGCGTGTTCGATGCCCAGGACGCCGGCTACAAGCAATCGGTCCTGCCGTTGCAGGTCAGCGCCCGTATCGCCATCGAGGCCGCTCATGCGGACTACTGGTACAAGTACGTGGGCCTGGAAGGCCGCGTGATCGGCATGACCACCTACGGCGAGTCGGCGCCTGCGTCGGCTTTGTTCGAAGAGTTCGGCTTCACCCTGGAAAACATCCTGGGTCAGGCTGAAGAGCTGCTGGAAGACTGATCCAGAAGTTGCGACGTACGGACTGCCGCCTTCGCGAGCAAGCCCGCTCCCACATTGGAATGCATTTCCCTGTGGGAGCGGGCTTGCTCGCGAAGACGGTGGTTCGGTCAACGCTGCAATGACAGATTCACCACGGTAATCGAGAACCCCATGCCTCAACCGCGTCCCTACAAAGTTGCACTCAACGGCTACGGCCGGATTGGTCGTTGCGTCTTGCGTGCGTTGTTCGAGCGAGGCGAAAAGGCCGGGTTCGAGATTGTCGCGATCAACGATCTGGCCGACATGGCCAGTATCGAATACCTGACACGCTTCGACTCCACCCATGGCCGGTTCCCCGGTGAAGTGAAAGTCGACGGCGATTGTCTGCATATTAATGGCGACTGCGTGAAGGTCCTGCGCAGTGCCACCCCCGAAGGCATCGATTGGGCATCCCTGGGCATAGATCTGGTGCTCGAGTGCTCCGGTGCTTATCACACTCGCGAAGACGGCCAGCGTTTCCTCGACGCCGGCGCCCCGCGTGTGTTGTTTTCCCAGCCGATGGCCAGCGAGACGGACGTCGACGCGACCATCGTCTATGGCGTGAACCAGGATTGCCTGACCGGCGACGAGTTGCTGGTGTCCAACGCGTCCTGCACGACCAACTGCGGCGTGCCGCTGCTGCGCCTGCTGAATCAGGCCATTGGCCTGGATTACGTGTCGATCACCACCATCCACTCGGCCATGAACGATCAGCCGGTCATCGATGCCTATCACCACGAAGACCTGCGCCGCACCCGTTCGGCGTTCCAGTCGGTGATTCCGGTGTCCACCGGTCTGGCGCGTGGCATTGAACGCCTGTTGCCGGAACTTGCCGGACGAATTCAGGCCAAAGCCGTACGGGTGCCGACGGTCAACGTGTCCTGCCTCGATATCACGATGCAGACCGCCACCGCGACCGACGCCACCGAGGTCAACCGGATACTGCGCGAAGCCGCCACCAGCGGCCCGCTCAAAGGCCTGCTGGCCTACACCGAGTTGCCTCACGCAAGCTGTGATTTCAACCATGATCCACATTCGGCGATCGTCGATGCCAGTCAGACCCGAGTTTCCGGCCCGCGGCTGGTGAACATCCTGGCCTGGTTCGACAACGAATGGGGGTTTGCCAACCGAATGCTCGACGTTGCAGAACACTATCTGCAAATAGCTTCATCCAAAAAAACTGCTCTCTAAACAGCTACCCAGGAAATGCGACCCATGACCGTGTTGAAGATGTCCGACCTCGATCTGCAAGGTAAGCGCGTATTGATCCGCGAAGACCTCAACGTCCCAGTCAAGGACGGTGTTGTCACCAGCGATGCGCGTATCCTGGCCTCGCTGCCGACCATCAAGCTGGCCCTGGAAAAAGGCGCGGCCGTGATGGTCTGCTCGCACCTTGGCCGTCCGACCGAAGGCGAGTTCTCGGCCGAGAACAGCCTCAAGCCAGTCGCCGACTACCTGAGCCGCGCCCTGGGCCGCGAAGTGCCGCTGGTGGCCGACTACCTGGGCGGCGTTGACGTCAAGGCCGGCGACATCGTGCTGTTCGAAAACGTGCGCTTCAACAAAGGCGAGAAAAAGAACGCCGACGAACTGGCTCAGCAATATGCTGCCCTGTGCGACGTGTTCGTGATGGACGCCTTCGGCACCGCGCACCGTGCCGAGGGTTCGACCCACGGCGTGGCCAAGTTTGCCAAGATCGCCGCTGCCGGCCCGCTGCTGGCTGCTGAACTGGATGCACTGGGCAAGGCCCTGGGCGCTCCGGCCCAGCCAATGGCTGCCATTGTTGCCGGCTCCAAGGTGTCGACCAAACTCGACGTACTGAACAGCCTGAGCCAGATCTGCGACCAGTTGATCGTCGGCGGCGGCATTGCCAACACCTTCCTGGCCGCTGCCGGTCACCCGGTCGGCAAGTCGCTGTACGAGCCGGACCTGCTCGACACCGCTCGCGCCATCGCCGCCAAAGTCAGCGTACCGCTGCCAGTGGACGTGGTGGTTGCCAAGGAATTCGCTGACAGCGCCGCTGCAACCGTCAAGTTGATCGCTGACGTCGCTGCCGACGACATGATCCTCGACATCGGCCCGCAGACCGCCGCGAATTTTGCCGAGCTGCTGAAATCGTCGAAAACCATCCTGTGGAACGGCCCGGTTGGCGTATTCGAATTCGACCAGTTCGGTAACGGCACCAAAGTGTTGGCCCAGGCCATCGCGGACAGCGCGGCGTTCTCTATCGCTGGCGGTGGCGACACCCTGGCTGCCATCGACAAGTATGGCGTGGCCGAGCAGATCTCCTACATTTCCACCGGTGGTGGCGCGTTCCTCGAGTTCGTCGAAGGCAAGGTCCTGCCAGCCGTCGAAGTCCTGGAAAGCCGGGCCAAGGCCTGAGGGTCGCCCGTTTGACCAGGCAAGGGAGTGTTGACATGGTCAAGACGTTAGCGCTGTTGATCGTCGCGGGTTCACTGGCGGCTTGCGGGAGCAGCCCGAAAGCCACGCCGGAGCCCGAGGCGCCGGCGTCACGCAACGGCTGTTATCAGGCGGACTGGCAGGCGGAAACCAACCCGGTGCTCAACAAGCGCTCCGGGCCCGAGGGCCTGGACAAATACGAGACCCAGGCACCCGCCAAGGAACATGGCTGCCCTTGACGGGTCTGACTCTTTACTCAGGGCTGGCGGCGTGCGCCGTCAGCCGAGGGACACGGATGAAAGGTTTTATCGCCGTTACGGCGCTGGCGCTGTTGGCTGGTTGTGCTCAGCTGAACCTGTTCCAGTCGTCCGCACCTGTGGATAACTGGACCACCTGGACCTGCGACAGCCAGGCCAAAGTGCTGTGGCGTTACACCGACGACAGCCGCAAAGAAGTCGACGTGCGCCTGGGCGGTGCGGATCAGGTCTACCGTTTGAAGCAGGAACCGGGTGCGTCGGGTTCGCTGTACAGCAATGACATGCTGGCGTTTCACATAAAAGGTGAGGAAGGCCTGGTTTACTGGGTCGCCACCAATGATTTGATTGGCCGCGGTTGTAAGGCGCAATAACTGAAACACCACGGACCCCATGTGGGAGCGGGCTTGCTCGCGAAAGCGGTGGATCAGCTTGCATGAATGTCGAATGTTAAATCGCATTCGCGAGCAAGTCGAAACGTCGCACCGCCGCTCCCACAGTTGTTTTGTGTTGTGATTAAGATTGATGCAACACCAAATTCGCAGCCCGGGCTTAACCCCCGATCTGCAATAACTTGAATAGCCGCCGCCGCTCCGGCAGGCTGGCACGATTAACGACCCTCAACCGGGAGAGATACATACAATGGCACTTATCAGCATGCGCCAGATGCTGGACCACGCAGCCGAGTTCGGCTACGGCGTTCCAGCCTTCAACGTCAACAACCTTGAGCAGATGCGCGCCATCATGGAAGCCGCTGACAAGACTGACTCCCCGGTGATCGTCCAGGCTTCGGCCGGTGCTCGCAAATACGCCGGTGCACCGTTCCTGCGTCACCTGATCCTGGCAGCCATCGAAGAATTCCCGCACATTCCGGTGTGCATGCACCAGGACCACGGCACCAGCCCTGACGTCTGCCAGCGCTCCATCCAGCTGGGCTTCAGCTCGGTGATGATGGACGGCTCCCTGGGTGAAGACGGCAAGACCCCGACCGACTACGACTACAACGTCCGTGTGACCCAGCAGACCGTGGCCATGGCTCACGCCTGTGGCGTTTCGGTAGAAGGCGAGCTGGGCTGCCTGGGTTCGCTGGAAACCGGCATGGCCGGTGAAGAAGACGGCATCGGCGCCGAAGGCGTTCTGGATCACAGCCAGATGCTGACCGACCCGGAAGAAGCCGCTGACTTCGTAAAACGCACTCAGGTTGATGCCCTGGCCATCGCCATCGGCACCAGCCACGGCGCCTACAAGTTCACCAAGCCGCCTACCGGCGACGTGCTGGCGATCGACCGCATCAAGGAAATCCACAAGCGCATTCCGAACACTCACCTGGTGATGCACGGTTCGTCTTCGGTTCCGCAAGAGTGGCTGGCGATCATCAACCAGTACGGCGGCGACATCAAGGAAACCTACGGCGTACCGGTTGAAGAAATCGTCGAAGGCATCAAGCACGGCGTGCGCAAGGTCAACATCGACACCGACCTGCGCCTGGCATCCACTGGCGCAATGCGTCGCCTGATGGCCACCAACCCGAGCGAATTCGACCCGCGTAAATTCTTCGGCGCCACCGTGACCGCCATGCGCGACGTGTGCATCGCTCGCTACGAAGCCTTCGGCACCGCCGGTAACGCTTCGAAGATCAAGGCGATCTCGCTGGAAGGCATGTATCAGCGTTACCTGAAAGGTGAGTTGAACGCCAAGGTCAACTAAGCCTTTCGCGTTTGAGCCCCATAAAAAACCCGCCGAGACAGGCGGGTTTTTTATGGGCGAAGATCCATGGTCGACGCGGACAGTGTGGGAGCGGGCTTGCTCGCGAAAGCGGTGTGTCATTCAACATTAATGTCGTCTGACACTACGCCTTCGTCGGAACGCCGCCCGGAGCAAGCCCGCTCCCACAAGGTCAACAGTGCCTCGATATCAATTGTTGTGATCGATATCCAGCTTGCTGAAGGTCACCTTCCCGCCTTCAGTGGTGTACCCGGTGTTGTCCTGCACATAGACCCCGGCCTTGAAGTACAGCGGTTTGTCGCGCCAGGTTGTGCTGATTTGCGTATCCCAGTTATAGCCCGCCGCGCTGATGCCCAAGGCGCCACCGGGGCTGAGGTGAATGAGATAGTTGAACTGCTGATCGAGTTTCACCCCCGTCGCAACAATGATCACCCGACCCTCATCGTCATCCGGATGCATCCGGACCTTGGCGACGATGTTGCCGGTGGCTGTACTTGTCTTGTATTGGTATTCGACCTTCACCAGCGGTTTCTGGCTTTGATAGGCATGAATCTGGCCGATGACGATTTTCCCGGAACTGGGCACCTGGTTAACGGCCAAAGTGGCATGCAACAAGTTGTCGGCGTCCGGGTAGTACCAGTTTTTCAGTGTGCCGTTGCTGTAGGTTTCACGCAGTTCGGTGCGTGGATAAATCGCGTTTTCGGTACGGGAACCGGTCACGGGCGACCAGAAAAACAAGGTGCCGGTGTCGGAATGGAAGTATTGATCCTTGAAGCCATTCACCAGCTTGGAGGTTTCAACGGTGTACGGCGGGCTGCCGACGGGGACGCTGAGGTTCCAGGTTGCAAGATCGATCATGTCGGTTCTTCCACTTGATTCATGCTGCACGGACGTGCCAGAAGCTCTAGCCCGCACCTTCGGGGGCGGCCTTTATAAGCGTAGCGGGAGATTTTGTTAACGCCTGTCTGACGGGTGGCTGACGTCAACATCCTGTCGAAACGCCATCTTTCCCGGTTTCCATCGCCTGAACCATCGACCGTTAGTCGGTAAAAAGACACTATGATTAAATGATGGCTCACTGACACCTTCTGCTTTTGCAGAACCGGGTCTAGAGTGAAAGCACAGTATTTGTCCGGTTTTCACGAGAAACCGGTCTGACGCCCCGCAATAAGAGAAGCAGCATGGAATGCGCGCAACCCACGCCAGTAGAAGGCGGCTCAACCCTTTTAGTCGTCGACGATTACCCCGAAAACCTGATCAGCATGCGCGCGTTGTTACAGCGCCAGGACTGGCGGGTCATTACTGCCGCCTCGGGCTTCGAGGCCCTCGGCTTGTTGCTTGAACACGATATCGACCTGGTGCTGCTGGACGTGCAGATGCCGGGCATGGATGGTTATGAAGTCGCGCGCCTGATGCGCGGTAGCCAGCGGACCCGTCTCACGCCGATCATTTTCCTGACCGCCAACGAACAGTCCCTGGACGCGGTGATCAAGGGCTATGCCAGCGGTGCGGTGGATTACCTGTTCAAGCCGTTTGACCCGCAGATCTTCACGCCCAAGGTCCAGGCATTGCTCGAACACCAGCGAAATCGCCGGGCCTTGCAGCGCCTGAGTCATGATCTGGAATCCGCTCGTGCCTTTAATGCGTCGGTGCTGGATAACGCCGCCGAAGGCATTCTGGTATTGGGTGAGGACGGTCTGATTCGTTTTGCCAATCCGGCCATGTCGCGGCTGCTCAATGCCACGGTGCAGGAACTGCAAGGCAAGGAGTTTCTGGACTACCTGCAAAAACCGCATATCCCGATCTGGGCCGATTCCGAGTTGCTGGCCGGATACAAACGCGGTGAAACCCTGCGCCTGCACGATGCCCTGCTGCGTACGGCGCCCGGCCAGCAGGTGCCTGTAGCCTTGTCCTGCGCACCGTTGCCTGCCGAGCAACATGCGATGGTAGTGACCGTGCTGGACATGTCGGTGGTGCGTCATCTGCATCAGCAGCTGGAATTTCAGGCGGTCACCGATCCGCTGACCGGGTTGCTCAACCGCCGGGGTTTTTACCAGACCGTAGAGAACCTGCTGTTGCGCGGTGAGCGTTCCGACAGTGCATGGGTCTTGATGTACCTGGACCTCGACGGCTTCAAGCGCGTCAATGATTCGCTCGGGCACGATGCCGGCGATCGGGTGTTGCGTTGGGTCTCCGAACAGTTGAAGGCCTGCCTGCGACCCTTCGACATTCTGGCGCGGATGGGCGGCGACGAATTCACCGCGCTGCTGGATCTGGAGTTCCCCGAGCAGGCGGCGAAGATTGCCGAGAAGCTCATCGAGCGAGTGTCGATCTGTCAGCAGATCGACGGCCTCGATATCGCCCTGGGTGCCAGCATCGGCATCGCCACATTCCCTGATTGTGGTGCCAATCTCGACGGGATGCTGCGTGCGGCCGACATCGCCATGTACGAAGCCAAGCGTGCCGGTCGCCAGCAATATCGCTTCTACGATCACGATATGAACGGTCGGGCGCGTACGCGGTTGATGCTGGAAGAAAGTGTGCGCACAGCCATCGAGAACCGGGATTTCAATCTGGTGTATCAGCCTCAGGTTGCGATTGCCGACGGGCGGATTCGTGGCTTCGAGGCCTTGTTGCGCTGGCAGCATCCGAGCGTTGGCGATGTCCCCCCGGGGCTGTTTTTGCCGCTGCTGGAAGAGGCGCGGCTGATCAGTCGTCTGGGGAGCTGGATCTATCATCGCAGCGCCGGGCAACGCAAAGCCTGGGAATCCCTGTTTACCGAGGACCTGGTGCTCGGCGTCAGTTTGAGCAGTACGCAGTTCGGCATGCCCAACCTGGTCACTGAGTTGCGCCAGGTGCTGGAGCGTCATGGCTTGCAACCGCATCATCTGGAAGTCGAGGTCACGGAAGAGGCCTTGATGCGCAACCCCGAAGAAACCCGCAAGCAATTGCGTCTGCTGCACAATCTGGGCGTACGCGTGGCATTGGATGACTTCGGGGCCGGACCGTGTTCCCTGTCGCACTTGCGCGACCTGGAGCTGGATACCCTCAAGATCGACCGGCATCTGATCGCCCGGTTGCCGGAGTCGGTACGGGATGCGGCGCTGGTGCGCAGTGTGATCGACCTGTGCAAACAGTTCGGGATGCTGGTGATTGCCGAAGGGGTGGAAACCGTCGCGCAGTATGAATGGTTGAAGGCCAATGGCTGTGAATATGTGCAAGGCTTCCTGGTGGCCAGGCCGATGATGGCCGAAGACACCGGACGGTTTGTCCAGCCGTTTGACTGGAGCGCGTTACCCTGCTGAATTCGCTACACTGGCGACCTTTTAGTGACGTGTATTGCCGCCCCGATGACCGTGTTGAAATATCTCCAGGCCTATCCTGCTACCTTGCAGGCTCAGGTGCGCCAGCTGATCGCCGACGGTCGGCTGGGCGATTACCTGAGCCAGCGTTACCCGCAAAAGCATGGGGTGCAGAGTGACAAGGCGCTGTACACCTATGCCCTGGACCTCAAGCAGGAGTTCCTGCGTAATGCTCCGGCCATCGACAAGGTGCTGTTCGACAACCGTCTGGACCTGACCCACCGTGCCCTCGGCCTGCACACCACAATCTCCCGGGTGCAAGGCGGCAAGCTCAAGGCCAAGAAGGAAATCCGCATCGCTTCGCTGTTCAAGGAGGCGCCGTCCGAGTTCCTGAAAATGATCGTGGTGCATGAGCTGGCGCACTTCAAGGAGTCGGACCACAACAAGGCGTTCTACAAACTGTGCGAGCACATGCTGCCGGGTTATCACCAGGTGGAATTCGATGTGCGGGTGTACCTGACGTGGCGGGATTTGTAGGCGCTACCGCAGGCTGCGATCTTATAAGGAGCATTGGATGGACGTAAGCAAGACCAAGAGCAGCTTCTATCGCCGGTTGTACGTGGCGTACCTGATCGACAGCGGGCTGGCCAGCAGCGTCCCGGCGCTGACCGATGTCACCGGTATGCCCCGGCGCACGGCACAGGACACCATTGCGGCGTTGGCGGATTTGGATATCGTTTGTGAATTCGAGCAGGAAGAAGGCGCGCGCAACCATGCGGGGCGCTATCGGATTCGCGAGTGGGGTGCGATCGATCGCGGGTGGATCGAGCGTAACCTGCGGCAGATCAAGGCGGTGCTGGAGTATCCCTGAAGTCTTTCAGTGGTTTGACTGACGCCTTCGCGAGCAAGCCCGCTCCCACATTAGATCAGCAGCGAACACAGGTTTTGTGTGCGATAGATATCAAATGTGGGAGCGGGCTTGCTCCGGGCGGCGTTCCGACGAAGAGGCCCTTACGGACGGCGCATCCCTATGTGCGGAATGCCATCTTCCACATATTCCTCGCCCGTCACGACAAACCCGTACCGCCCGTAATACCCCTGCAAATGCGCCTGGGCCGAGAGGTAGATCGGCGTTTCCGGCCAGCGTTCTTCAATCTGCTTCAACGCCTGCTCCATCAACTCATGTCCAAGCCCGGCGCCTCGTGCGTGGGGAGCAATGATCACCCGACCGATCACTACGTCCCCGCCTTGCAGTTCCGGGTCGAGCAGCCGCAGGTAGGCTACAAGTTGATTGCTGTCCCAGGCCATCAAGTGGCAAGTGTCACCTTCCAGGTCCTGGCCATCCACATCTTGATAAGCGCATTGCTGCTCGACGACGAACACTTCTGCACGCAGCTGCAAAATGGCGTACAGCTGCTCCTTGCCCAGGTCGCTGTGGTGTTTGCAGATCCAGTCGACTGTCATGTTTTGATTCCCTGAAAACGTCGTTCCGATACTAAGCGCACTCACGTCAGAAGTCTTTATGGCGGAAGAATCTGTGACATAGGCCAAAATGCCATCATTCATTTCTCGCGCGGATGTCTTCTTTGTGTAATCTGGATCGAAGCGCTGTGCTGTGGCTTCGATGAGCTAATGTTTAGCACCCGGGTCTTGCCGGTACGGGGCCTTGGGGTTTTGGCTGAAAACACGCCGGGCAATCCGCCCGCTAAGGATTTTCTAGCATGCCGCGATTGCATCGAGCTTTTGCCTTGATTGGATTGCTGTTGCTGGTTCAGGGAGCGGCGGCAGAAAAACTGCGGCTGGTCGCTGATGCCTGGCCCCCCTTTACCGATTCCACGCTCGTCAACGGTGGTCTGGCCACGGACATTGTCAGTACCGCGCTCGCCAGGGCCGGCTATGCCAGTGAGTTCGAACAGGTGCCCTGGGCACGGGCCTTGATGGGATTGGGCGAGGGCCGATACGACGTGCTGGTAAACGCCTGGTACAACGACGAGCGTACAAGACTCGGCCAGTTTTCCGGCGAGTACCTGCTCAATCGCGTACGCTTTCTCAAGCGCAAAGACGTGCCCATCGAGTTCAACAACCTGCAGCAATTGCACACCTATCCGATTGCCATCGTGCGCGGTTACGCCTATTCGCCCGAGTTCGACAAGGACGACTCATTGCAGAAAGTCCCGGTGCACAGCTTCGCCATGGCAGTGCGCATGGTCGCGGCCGACCGGGTCAAACTGACGCTGGAAGATGAGTACGTTGCCCGCTACTACCTGGCCCGCGAGTCACCCAAGGTACGCAACGCCGTGGAGTTCCTGCCCAAGGCTTTGAGCGAGAACAGCCTGCACATTCTGGTCAGCCTGAAGAATCCGCAGCATGAGCAGATCGTCGCCGGTTTCGACCGCGAGATCGCGGCCATGAAGGCGGACGGGAGTTATGAAAAGTTGATGAAACAGCACGGGATGTAAGTGAGTTGATCCGGATTCTGTGTTGTTGCTGGTGGCCTCTTCGCGAGCAAGCCCGCTCCCACACAAGATTTCGTCGTTCACATAACCAATGTGGGAGCGGGCTTGCCCGCGAAGGGGCCCGCCCAGACACCACAAGTCTCAATCTTCGCTGGTGTCCTTGATCAGATGCGCCGCCAATGTCCGCAACGGTCCGAGCTGACGGCAAATCAGTGCCAGTTGCGTCTGCACCAGCCGCTGGCCTTCATCGATTTCATCAGGCATCTGTTCCAGTTCATTGGCCAGTGCTTCCTCTTCATCGCTCTGAATCGCGATCGAAGACTTGCTCGCCAGCCCTTGGGCGATCTCGTCGATGCTGGCGGCCAGTTTCACCCCGGCGCCCTCGATCAAGTGCTCATGCACGCCCGCCGGAAGTTGGGTTTCACGGTGCGCGCCCAGGCCCGACAGGTAACTGAGTAGCGTGTGCGACAGCACCAGGAAGCGAAAGCCCACATCCGCCTCCTTTCGGAAATGCCCGGGCTCCATCAGCATGTTGGCCAGTGTGGTCGACAGCGCCGCGTCGGCGTTGTGCGCGTTGCGGCGGGCCAGGCGGTAGGCCAGGTCGTCGCTTTTGCCCGCCGCGTATTGCTGCATGATCTGGCGCAGGTAAATGCTGTTGCAGGCCAGGGTGTTGGCCAGCACTTTGTTCAGGCGCCGCCCCTGCCAGTCCGGCAGGAACAGAAACACCGCCAACCCGGCGATCAGGCTGCCGAGCAAGGTATCGAACAACCGTGGCAGGAACAGCCCGTAACCGTCACCCACCTGGTTGAAGCAGAACAGCACCATCAAGGTGATTGCTGCCGTCGCCAGGGTGTAGCGGGTGGTGCGGTTGGTAAAGAACACCACCCCGGCGGCAATGGCGAAACACGACTGGATCAGCGGGTTCGGGAACAGGTCGAACAGCGCCCAGGCCAGGGTCAGGCCGATGGCGGTGCCGATGATCCGTTGACCGAGTTTGCGGCGGGTGGCGCCGTAGTTCGGTTGGCAGACGAACAGCGTAGTGAGGATGATCCAGTAGCCTTGGGACGGGTGAATCAAATGCACCATGGCGTAGCCGATGCTCAGTGCCAGGGGCAATCGCAGGGCATGGCGGAACAGCAGCGAGGTCGGCGTCAGCTGCGTGCGCAAACGAAGCCAGACGTCCTTGAGGTTGCGCGGTGAACGGTCAAGCAGGCTGCTGTCGGTGGCGTCGGCCAGGGCGTCAGGGTTACTGGCATCGCTGAGCAAGCGGTCGAGGGTGCCGAGGTTGGCCGCCAGTGCCCGCAGTGAGCGCAGCAAGCCGCGCCAGGCCGGGTTGCTCTGGATGCGCAGGTGTTCGAGGGAGGCATCCAGGTCGCTCAGGGCTTCGGCGAAACCGGCGTCATAGGTGAACGGCTGGCGCATCTGGATCGATTCGGCCAGGGCCCGGCAGGCTTTGCCTTGCTGGCGCAACAGGCGCTGGCAGCGGAACATCACGTCACTGTGGAAGAAGGCCTCGGCCAGGGCGTTGTAAGGGTAGTGCGAAGAGCTGGCACGTTCGTGGATGTCTTGGGCGAGGAAGTACAGTTTCAGGTAGCGGCTGACTTTCGACCCAGGTCGACCGTTACCGACCCGGTGCAGGATGATCTCCTTGGCGGCATTCAGTGCCGCCACCACCCGGCCGTTCTGCTGGGCCAGTTCCAGGCGCCGCGCCTCCACGTCCATCTGCCGGACCGGCTCGAACAGCGAGGATTTCAACTTCAGGTAAAAGCCCAGTTCGCGGAACAACCGCGCCAGGCTCTGTTGTACCGGCTGATTGGAAAACAGCGCCTGCCACAACACCGAGAGCAGGCCGTACCAGGCAGCGCCGGCCACCAGCAGCACCGGCTCATGCCAGACATCGGTGACCGCACCGCCACGCTGGTCCACGCCGATCATGGTGTAGACCGACAGAATCAACGTCGCCGAGGCAATCGCGCCATAGCGCTCGCCGAGGGCGCCGAGCATGGTCAGGCAGAACGCGGCGAGGGCGAAGGCGATGATAAACAGTGAGGGATAGGGGAAGAGCAGTTCGACAGACAGGGCGGCAACGGCGAAACACACCAGCGTCACGGCCAGCGCGTTGAGACGGCCCTGCCAGCTGTCGTCGGTTTCGGCCAGGGCGCTGGCGATAATCCCCAGGAACAACGGGATCAGCAGGCCCATTTCGTCCTGATACCAACACAGCGCCATGGTGCCGGTCAGGGCAATGAATACCCGCACGCTGTAGCTGAACTTATCCAGCGCCCAAAGGCGGCGCAGAGACTGGCGGAATGAAGTCGATGACATGAAATGCGAAGGCCTTCCGAGGCAATGACGCTAAATTGAGCCACTAATGACGCCGACGCAATGGCGCCGATCACATCAGACAGCAAAATCTGTTCCTTTACCGAACAACATAAAACAAATGTGGGAGCGGCGGTGCGACGATTCGACTTGCTCGCGAAGAGGTCAGTACATTCAACATAGATGTTGACTGTCAGTCCGCTTTCGCGAGCAAGTCGAATCGTCGCACCGCCGCTCCCACATGTTGTTATGTGTACGGTCAGACGTATTGCGCAGCCGCGTACCCTGACGCCCAGGCCCACTGAAAGTTGAACCCGCCCAGATGTCCGGTCACGTCGAGCACTTCGCCGATGAAATACAGCCCCGGGCTTTTCAGCGATTCCATGGTCTTGGACGACACTTCATTGGTATTGACGCCGCCCAGGGTCACCTCGGCGGTGCGATAGCCTTCGGTGCCCGCCGGCACGACTTTCCAACTCGCCAGTTTTTCCGCGACATCGGCCAGTTCGGCGTGGGTGTACTGCTTCATCGGTTTGGAGACAAACCAGTTGTCCGCCAGCAGGTTGGCCATCTTCTTGGTGAAAATTTCCCCGAGCAGGGTTTTCAACTCGCTGTTGGGGCGTTCGGCCTGTTGCTGTTGCAGCCACTCCGGCACGTCGTGATCCGGCAGCAGGTTGATCTCGACGGTATCGCCGGACTCCCAGAACGACGAAATCTGCAAAATCGCCGGGCCGCTGAGGCCGCGGTGGGTGAACAGGATGTTCTCGCGGAAGCTCTGGTCGTTGCAGCTCACCAGGCAATCCACCGACGTACCGGATAACTCTGTGCACAAAGCCTTGAGCTGGTCGGTGATGGTGAACGGCACCAGGCCTGCGCGGGTCGGCAGCAGCTCGTGGCCAAACTGCCTGGCCACCTGATAGCCGAAACCGGTGGCGCCCAGGGTCGGGATCGACAGACCACCAGTGGCGATCACTAGCGATTCGCAGGTAATCTGGCCCATTGTGGTGTCCAGCAGGTAGCCCTTCTCAAGCCTCTCGATGGTCTGGATCGAGGTGTCCAGGTGCAGGCTGACGCCGACCTGATCGCACTCGTTGAGGAGCATTTCGAGGATGTCGCTGGACTTGTTATCGCAGAACAACTGGCCGAGTTTTTTCTCGTGGTACGGCACGCCATGCTTGGCCACCATACCGATGAAATCCCATTGGGTGTAACGGGCCAGGGCGGATTTGCAGAAGTGCGCATTCTGCGAGAGGAAGTTGCCCGGCTCGGTGTACATGTTGGTGAAATTGCAGCGGCCACCGCCCGACATCAGGATTTTCTTGCCGGCCTTGTTGGCATGGTCAAGCAGCAACACCTCGCGCCCGCGCCCGGCGGCGGTCAGTGCACACATCAACCCTGCGGCGCCAGCGCCAATGATCACGACTTCGGTAGAGCGCAAAACGGTGTCCTCTAAATGTCTCACCACAAAACAGACCTGTAGGAGCGAGCATGCTCGCGATGGTCGTCAACGATAACGCTGGCTGTCTGATGCCCAGCGGTGTTTCATCGTCCATCGCGAGCATGCTCGCTCCTACAGGGGGGGCGTGTTGTTACAGGATGCGCACGCGCAACGAACGGCCCTTGATCTTGCCGTCGTTCAGGCGCTGCAAGGCCTGCTTGGCGACGCCGCGCTCCACGGCCACGTAGGCCTGGAAGTCGAAAATCGCGATCTTGCCGACCTGGGCACCGGGGATGCCGGCGTCACCGGTCAGTGCGCCAAGAATGTCGCCCGGACGAACCTTGTCCTTACGGCCGGCAGCGATGCACAGGGTGCTCATCTGCGGCAGCAGCGGGCCGCCGCCCTTGGAGGTGAGGTTGTCCACCTGATCCCAGGTCAACGGCGTCTTCTGCAGTTGTTCAATGGCTTGTGCACGCTGCGCTTCGGACGGCGCGACCAGGCTGATGGCCAGGCCTTTCTCGCCGGCACGACCGGTACGGCCCACGCGGTGGATGTGGATTTCCGAATCACGGGCCAGCTCAACGTTGATCACCATGTCCAGCGAGTCGATGTCGAGGCCGCGGGCGGCGACGTCGGTGGCGACCAGTACCGAAGTACTGCGGTTGGCGAACATCGCCAGCACCTGGTCGCGGTCACGCTGTTCCAGATCGCCGTGCAGGCCAACGGCGGAAATGCCTTTGGCGGTCAGGTGATCGACGGTTTCCTGAACCTGTTGCTTGGTGAAGCAGAAGGCCACGCAGGACGCCGGGCGGAAGTGACCAAGCACCTTGGTCACCGCACTCATGCGGTCATCCGGGGAAATTTCGTAGAAGCGTTGCTCGATCTGCGTGTCGTCGTGGAACGCTTCGGCCTTGACCTGCTGCGGATTGCGCATGAACTTCGAGGCCAGCTGCTTGATGCCGACCGGGTAGGTGGCAGAGAACAGCAGGGTCTGGCGACGCTCCGGGGCCTGCATGATGATTTCTTCGATGGAGTCGTAGAAACCCATGTCGAGCATGCGGTCGGCTTCGTCGAGGATCAGCGTGTTGAGGCCGTGAAGCACCAGCGAACCCTTGCGCAGGTGCTGCTGGATGCGCCCCGGGGTGCCGACGATGATGTGCGCGCCGTGTTCCAGCGAAGCGATCTGCGGGCCGAGGGACACGCCGCCGCACAGGGTCAGGACCTTGATGTTGTCTTCGGCACGGGCCAGGCGACGGATTTCCTTGGCGACCTGGTCAGCCAGTTCGCGGGTCGGGCACAGGATCAGCGCCTGGCAACCGAAGTAGCGCGGATTGATCGGGTTCAGCAGGCCGATGCCGAACGCGGCGGTCTTGCCGCTGCCGGTCTTGGCCTGGGCGATCAGGTCCATCCCCTTGAGGATCACCGGCAAGCTTTGCGCCTGGATCGGCGTCATCTGGGCATAACCGAGGGAGTCCAGGTTAGCCAGCATGGCGGCGGACAGCGGCAAAGTATTAAATTCGGTGGCGATGGTGGTCACGGGACTGGCCTGCAAAACAAAATGTCGCGCAGTGTACCAGTCCGATGGCCATTCGCCCTAAGGCTCTATGTGTTCTTCCGGACGTTTGACTCGCCGTCCGTCATTCTTTGACAGTTGCGAGAAGATAGTCGCGGCCAGCATGGCCATGATTCCGACGGTCACAAATGTCAGCTGGAAGGCTCCCAGGACCGTGTCTACCCCGTCGTTGCCAATCTCCGCCGTAAAGCCACCGAGCAGCGCGCCCGCACACGCAACCCCCAGGCTCAGGGACAATTGCGCGACCACCGACAGCAGGCTGTTGCCGCTGCTGGCGCTGGCATCGTCGAGGTCGATCAGGGTCACGGTGTTCATCGCGGTGAACTGCAAGGAGTTGATCGCGCCAAGGATCGCCAGCAGGCACAGCAGCAGCCAGTACGGCGTCTGCTCGCTGACCAGGCCCATGCTCGCCAGCATGATGCCCAGCGCCAGGGTGTTGCCGGTGAGCACGATGCGATAACCCAGACGTTCGATCAACGGCCGCGCCACCCACTTGGCGATCATCGCCGCTGCCGCCAGCGGCAGCATGCTCATCCCGGCCTGGGACGGCGAGTAACCCAGCGCCACTTGCAGCAACAACGGCACCAGAAAGGGCAGGGCGCCGCTGCCGAGGCGGGCGAACAGGTTGCCGAGAATGCCCACGGCAAAGGTCCGGGTCTTGAACAGCGACGGTGCAAACAGCGGATTCTCGACATGCCCGGCGCGCAGCCAGTATGCGGCGAGACAAGCCATGCCGCCGAACAACAGCAACATCACCCGCAGGTGCGGCAGGTGCAATTCGCCCAGGCCTTCCATGGCGATGGTGATCAGAATCATCGCCGCGCCGAACAGCACGAAGCCCAGGCTATCGAAACGGGTGCGCTCGGAACCGCGCAGGTCCGGGATGAATTTCCACACGGCGTAGCAACCGACCAGCCCCACCGGCAGGTTGATCAGGAAGATCCAGTGCCAGGTCAGGTATTGCACCATCCAGCCGCCCATGGTCGGGCCGATCAGCGGGCCGAGCAGCCCGGGAATGGTGATGAAGCCCATGATCCGCACCAGCTCCGAGCGCGGGTAGGCACGCAGCACCACCAGCCGCCCGACCGGCAACATCAGCGCGCCACCCAGGCCCTGGATCACCCGCGCGCCGATCAGCAGGCTCAGGCTGCTCGACAGTGCGCAGAGCAACGAACCGAGACTGAACAGCAGGATTGCGCTGAAGAAGATCTTCTTGGTGCCAAAACGGTCGGCGATCCAGCCCGAAGCGGGAATCAGCAAGGCGACCGTGAGCATGTAGGCGATGATCACACCCTGCATGCGCAAGGGGTCTTCGGCCAGGTCGCGGGCCATGGCCGGCAGGGCTGTGTTGAGAATCGTCCCGTCGAGGGACTGCATGAAAAACGCGATGGCGACGACCCACGGCACCCAGCGGGCGGTGACGGCGTCGAGAGGCGGGCGGTTGGGCATGGGACCTCTTGTCCGTGTGAACTTTACACCGTTCCTGTGGGAGCGAACTTGCTCGCGATGAATGTGGAGACGGCGCATTTTTCCATGTAGCACGCGTCATCGTTCACGACCATCGCGAGCAAGCTCGCTCCTACAGGTGTATGCGTGTTTACAGCGTTAATGTCAGTCGGCTCACGAGTGCCCCCGGCAACAACGCCGACGCCGTCGCCCGCTGGCTATAGGTGCTCGCCGACAGCAACAACTCCCGCTCTGCGGTCAGCGCTTCGAGCTGCGAACCGAGCAGGCTGAAGGCGCTGTCATCAAAGCGCATGGTGCTGACCGGCGCCTGAATCTCGCCGTTCTCGACCCAGAACGTGGCAAAGCGGGTCATGCCGGTCAGGCGTGCGGCCGGTTGATCCGAGAAGTTCAGGTACCACAGGTTGCTGATGTACAACCCCGTGCCCAGTTGCTTGAGGATGTCGGTGTCAGGCAATAGCCCGGCTTTCATGTTCAGCGCGCTCGGCGATTCACCGCCGCTGGCGCCATTGGCGGTCAAACCGTATTCCGCCGCGCTGCGCGAGCTGACCAGTTGTGCCCCGGCCTTGCCACCGACGATCAACTCCAGATCACTGCGTGGATAACCTTCATCGGAAAACGCCGGGCTCAGCGAGCCGCTGACTTTTTCATCCAGCGAGACCAGCGGGCTGAAAGCGCTGTCGCCACCATAGAGCTTTTGCAGCGGGCTGCTTTTGCTGGCAATCGACTGTGCCGAGAAGCCACCCCAGCACAGCATGCCCATGATTTCTTCCAGCGCCGCCGGTGCCAGGTAAGCGCGGTACTGGCCGGGCGCCAAAGTGCGCAGTGGTCGGCCCAGAAACTCAAGCTGTTCGCGGGCTTGCCGGAAGCGTTTGGCAAAGCCTTCGCTGCTCCAGTCGTGCCCGGCGTAGCTGGCTTTCACGGCCTGGCCGTTCTCGTGGAACAGGCTGAAGTCGAAATTGAAACTGTTGGCCTGATGCCAGCCGAAGGCACCCGAAGAACTGGCAAAGCCCCGGCTGATCGGTCCGGCAGCGTAAAAACCGACAAGATCCAGTCCTTCGGCGGCCTGGGTAATCTGCGCGACCACCTGCTCGGTGTCCGGCAGTGGATGCGACTGCACGTTGTTGCTCTGCCAGCCATTGTGGTTGAGCAGCAGATAAGGATCCTGAGGCAGCAGCGGCAAGGTTTCCCGCAGCTGTTGCAGGCCTTCGGTCAAGCGTTGCAGATCGACCTGGGGATCGCCGGCCAGGGTGATGTGCAGGTCGGCATGCCGACCTTCGTTGATCAGCTTCAGGCCGATACTCGCCTGCTGCACCTGACCGGCCTGACGTACCTTGGCGTGATTGAAACGCACGAAGGCCGACGATTCGGCAGCATAGCTGAGGGTGAACTGCTCGGGTTCGCGAAGCGCTTCACGCAGGCTGTTGACCAGTGCCTTGAACGACGCGGACGAACTGTTTGAAGGATTCATCAGGCGTCTCCTCCGAATACATCAACGTTGCTGAATACGCAGGCCGGTGACGCGTGGCCGACGCGGATCACCTGGTTCGGTTCACCCTTGCCGCAGTTCGGTGTGCCGAGGACCCTGAAGGTACTGGCATCGCCGACGGCGCTGAGGCTTTTCCAGAACTGTGCGGAGATGCCCCTGTAATTGGGATTCTTCACCACACCCTTGAGTTCGCCGTTTTCAATCAGTTGGCCCCACTCACAGCCGAACTGGAATTTGTTGCGGGCATCGTCGATCGACCAGGAGCGGTTGGTCGACATCAGCACGCCGTGCTCGATGCCGCCGATCAGTTGTTCAATGGACTGGTCGCCCGGCTCGATGTTGAGGTTGGCCATGCGGTCGATCGGCGGACGGTTCCAGCCGCAGGCACGGCTGTTGGCGACGCCGTCCATGCCGGCACGGAATTGTGACAGTGCGCCGCCCAACGGGCGCAGCAACAAGCCTTCGCGGATCAGGAACTGTTTGCTGGCGGGCGTGCCGTCGTCGTCATGGCCGTAGCTGGCGAGCTCCTCGGGGATGTCCGGGTCGAAGGTCACGTTGAGCAGGCCGGAACCGTATTGCAGGCGGCCGAAATCTTCGGCTTTGACGAAACTGGTGCCGGCGTAATTGCGCTCGTCGCCGAGGATGCGGTCCAGCTCCAGCGGGTGACCGATGGATTCGTGGATTTGCAGCATCATCTGGTCGGGCATCAGCAGCAGGTCACGCTGGCCTTGCGGGGTGTTTGGCGCCAGCAGCAATTGCAGGGCCTGATCGGCCACCTGGATACCGGCACCGATCAGCCCGCAGCGGCTGATGACGTCCGCCGCGCCTTGCTGACCGAAGTTCTCGCGACCCAGGCTGCGGGTCTGGCTGTCGTTGCCGTCGTAGGCCGTGACATCCAGACCGGGGTACACAAAGCGTTGGGCCTGACGCAGTTCGGCACCGGCGCTGTTGAGGTAAATCTGTTCGACGTGGGTGATGCCGAGGCTGACCTGCCAGTTCACCAGGCGCTCGTCCTTGGGCACGGCGGCGGATTCGGCACCGAGTAACGTGTAGCAGTCGCTCAGGGACGGGAAGGCCTGGTCGAGGTTGGGCGAATAGTAATCGGCGCGGTCGCTGGAAACAGCCTGCTCGCGCAGGTCCAGCAAGGCGTGGGGCTTGAGCCGACGGGCCTGGAGTTCGGCGCGTTCGAGGGCGGCTTGCAGGCCTTGTTGCGACAAATCACTGGTCGCCGCATAGGCCTCGACGCCATTGACCCGCACGGTCAGCATCGCCCCTTCGTCACGGCTCAGGCTTGGCGGTTCGGCGACGTTCTTGCGCACCGACAGGTACTGCCCGGATTCGCGCACATAACGCAGGGAAAAGAATTCAGCACCCGTGCGCAAGGCGGCGAAGCGCTGCTTGAGCTGGGGGTAGAAATCGAACATTCGTGAACCTCCTGGGTATGGAGTGGCGGCGCAGCGGTGTTGCGAGGGGGAAGAGGTGAAACGTTTGCGTGGCGCTAGATTAGGCCTGCAAGGGGGGAGGATCAAGGGTGGAGCGGTGTAGAGAGGGATTACCGGGAAGAGGGTGTTGTCTGGTCGGCCCCCTTCGCGAGCAAGCCCGCTCCCACATTTGATTCCGGTTGTTCACAGGATCTGTGTCCACTGGAGATCAAATGTGGGAGCGGGCTTGCTCGCGAAGGCAGCACCGCGGTGTAACTGTCTTACTGTGCAGTAGCGCTCACTTCCCGCACCGGCTTGCCCTTCACCGGCGCTCCAGCCGCCACATAGTAAGTGGCTGTGCTGCGCGGCAACGGCTTGCGGCCACGGATCTTGTCGGCGATTTTCTCGGCCATCATGATCGTCGGGGCGTTGAGGTTGCCGGTGGTGATGATCGGCATGATCGAGGCATCGACCACACGCAGGCCCTGCATGCCATGCACGCGACCTTCGCCATCGACCACGGCCATTTCGTCGGTGCCCATCTTGCACGAGCAGGACGGGTGGAACGCGGTTTCGGCGTGTTCGCGGATGAACTTGTCCAGTTGCTCATCGGTTTGCACTTCGATGCCCGGGCTGATCTCGCGACCACGGAAGGCGTCCAGTGCAGGTTGCTGCATGATTTCACGGGTCAGGCGGATGCCGTCGCGGAATTCCTGCCAGTCCTGCTCGGTGGCCATGTAGTTGAACAGGATGCTCGGGTGCTGGCGCGGGTCCTTGGACTTGACCTGGATGCGACCACGGCTTGGCGAACGCATGGAGCCCATGTGCGCCTGGAAGCCGTGCTCTTTCACACCGTTGCTGCCGTTGTAGTTAATCGCCACCGGCAGGAAGTGGTACTGGATGTTCGGCCATTCGAATTCCGGGCGGGTGCGGATGAATCCGCCGGCTTCGAACTGGTTGCTGGCACCGATGCCGGTGCCGTTGAACAGCCACTCGGCACCGATGGCCGGCTGGTTGTGCAAGAGCAGCGACGGGTACAGCGAGACCGGTTGGGTGCAAGCGTATTGCAGGTACAACTCAAGGTGGTCCTGCAGGTTTTCACCCACGCCCGGCAGGTCGTGGACCACCGGAATGTCGAGGCTTTGCAGCAGTTTCGCCGGGCCGACGCCGGAGCGTTGCAGGATCTGCGGCGAGGCGATGGCGCCGGAGCACAGCAGCACTTCCTTGCGAGCCTTGACCTCAACACGCTCTTCAGCCGCGCCGACCAGGTAACGCACGCCGACCGCACGCTTGCCTTCGAACAGGATCTTGTCGGTCAGGGCGTGGGTGACGATGGTCAGGGTCGAACGCTTTTTAGCCGTGTCCAGGTAGCCGCGAGCGGTGCTGGAACGACGGCCTTTCGGCGTCACGGTACGGTCCATCGGGCCGAAGCCTTCCTGCTGGTAGCCGTTCAAGTCTTCGGTGCGCGGGTAACCGGCCTGCACGCCTGCTTCAACCATGGCGTGGAACAGCGGGTTGTTGCCGGCTTTCGGCGTGGTCACGCTGACCGGGCCTTCGCCGCCGTGGTAGTCGTTCGGGCCGATGTCGCGGGTTTCCGCTTTTCTGAAATAGGGCAGGCAGTCCAGGTACGACCAGTCCTCGAGACCTGGCAATTTTGCCCAGCCGTCGTAGTCCATGGCGTTGCCACGGATGTAGCACATGCCGTTGATCAGCGAGGAACCGCCGAGGCCCTTGCCGCGACCGCACTCCATCCGGCGACCGTCCATGTGTGGTTCCGGATCGGTTTCGTAGGCCCAGTTGTAGCGACGGCCTTGCAGCGGAAACGCCAGGGCGGCCGGCATTTGTGTGCGGAAGTCCAAACGGTAGTCCGGGCCGCCCGCTTCGAGCAGCAGGACGGTGACGCCTGCGTCTTCGGTCAGGCGGGTCGCCAGGGTGTTACCGGCGGAACCGGCACCGATGATGATGTAGTCGAATTCTTGGGACATTGAATGCACCCTCTTTGAAGTTAGTCAGGTCAGGCCATGGCGAGTGCTGCGCACTCGATTCGCGAGTAAGCCCGCTCCCACATTGGAACGCGTAGTCCTGTGGGAGCGGGCTTGCCCGCGAAGTGGCCTTCGCAGGCAATACAAGGCTCGGGTCTTAGAACACCGAGGCGTAATCGCCCAGCTCGACCTGTACCGATTTGATGCGGGTGAAGTTGTTCAGCGAGCTGATGCCGTTCTCACGACCAACACCCGACTGCTTGTAGCCGCCAACCGGCATCTTCGCGTCGGACTCGCCCCAGGCGTTGATCCAGCAGATACCGGCTTCCAGTTGATGGATCACACGGTGAGCGCGGTTCAGGTCCTTGGTAACGATGCCGGCGGCCAGGCCGAAGTCGGTGTCGTTGGCGCGGCGGATCACTTCTTCTTCGGTTTCGTAGGTGAGGATCGCCATCACCGGGCCAAAGATCTCTTCACGGACGATGGTCATGTCGTCGGTGCAGTCGGTGAACACGGTCGGGGCCACGAATGCACCCTTGGCGAATTCACCGTCGGTCAGACGCTCACCGCCGCACAGTACGCGGGCGCCTTCTTCCTTGCCCTTGGCGATGTAGCCCAGCACGTTTTCCATGTGGGCGAAGCTGACCAGCGGGCCGAAGTTGGTGTTTTCGTCTTCCGGGTTGCCGATGCGGATGCGTGCAACGCGCTCGACGATCTTGGCTTCGAAGGCTGCTTTCAGGTGAGCTGGCACGAACACGCGAGTGCCGTTGGTGCAGACCTGGCCGGAGCTGTAGAAGTTGGCCATCATCGCGGTGTCGGCGGCGCGATCGAGGTCGGCGTCGTCGCAGATGATCAGCGGGGACTTGCCGCCCAGTTCCATGGTCACGTCTTTCAGCGAGGAAGCCGAGGCGCTGGCCATGACTTTCTTGCCGGTGTCGGTGCCGCCGGTGAAGGAGACTTTCTCGATGCGCGGGTGCTCGGTCAGCCAGGTGCCGACTTCACGGCCGCTGCCGGTCAGGACGTTGAACACGCCATTCGGCAGGCCGGCTTCGGTGTAGATCTCGGCCAGTTTCAGGGTGGTCAGCGAGGTGACTTCACTCGGCTTGAAGATCATCGCGTTACCGGCGGCCAGGGCCGGTGCGGATTTCCACAGGGCGATCTGGATCGGGTAGTTCCACGCGCCGATACCGGCCACGATGCCCAGCGGCTCGCGACGGGTGTAGACGAACGAAGTGGTGCGCAGCGGGATCTGCTCGCCTTCGATGGCCGGTACCAGGCCCGCGTAGTATTCCAGCACGTCGGCACCGGTGACGATGTCGACGTATTTGGTTTCGGAGAATGCTTTACCGGTGTCCAGGGTTTCCAGGGCAGCCAGTTCATCGTTGCGCTCGCGCAGGATTTCCACGGCGCGACGCAGGATGCGCGAACGCTCCATGGCGGTCATCGCAGCCCAGATTTTCTGGCCCTTTTCGGCGCTGACCACAGCGCGCTCGACGTCTTCCTTGGTCGCACGTTGTACTTTTGCGAGGACTTCACCGTTAGCCGGGTTGATGGCTTCGAAAGTGGCGTCGCTGCTGGCGTCGCTGTAAGCGCCATCGATGTAGAGTTTTTGCAGTTCGAAACGGGCCATATTGTCCTCGCAAGTGCATTGGTTGTTGGCGCGATTCAGGTGTCGAGCGTTCTATGTGTGCTCTAACTCACCTGCTTGGCCAGTTGTAGATCCATGTATTCGTAAGCGATCCGGTGCGCCTGCTCGGTGTCGAAAGAGTCTCCCGACAGCGCGCCGCGCAACCACAAGCCGTCAATAAGGGCTGCCAGGCCACGGGCTGCACTGCGCGCATCTTCGAGCGGCAGTACGCGGCGGAACTGGCAACACAGGTTGGAATACAGACGGTGATCGTTGATCCGCTGCAACCTGTGCAAAGACGGGTGGTGCATGCTGGTGGCCCAGAAGGCCAGCCAGGTTTTCATTGCCGGGCCATTGACCTGGCTGGCGTCGAAGTTGCCTTCGATGATCACCTGAAGGTGAGCCCGTGGGCTGTTGTCCTTCAGCGCCTGACGGCGCGCGGTGACGTTCTCGCTCAGGACACTCATCAGGTACTGCGCCGTGGCAGCTATCAGGCCATTCTTGTCCTGAAAGTAGTGACTGATGATGCCGTTCGAGACACCGGCCAAGCGGGCGATCAGCGCAATGCTGGCGTCCCCCATTCCGACCTGATCGACGGCCAGCAAAGTGGCTTCGATCAATTGCTGGCGGCGGATGGGTTGCATACCGACCTTGGGCATCTTGCACATCTCCTTAGGCCTTGCGGCAGACGTCAGACGGCTACCGGCTTGAGGGCCAGTCTATTTTGTTTTGATTGAACGTTCAATCAACAAAGAATAAGATCTGCGACAATTCGTCGCTGCTTACAGATTTTTCCTGCGTGTAAATGGCGGCAAACCGACATCCGAAACGGCTCGAAGCCTGTACGCCACGGCGTCTCATGGGCTTCGGGCTTTTTTCGGGCTGTCTTTATATCACCCGCCGGTCGGCTGCCCACTAACCGATTGGTCGGGTAACCCGTTTGTCTTGCGTTCTTCTCTCGCACTGCCCGGAGCATCTGTGCCATGAGTTCTGCCTCGCTAATAAAGACCCCACCCGAGAAGGTGACGGTCAACGGTTGGGTGTTCTACACCTCTACCGCGTTGATTCTGTTGTTGACCGCCATTCTGATCATCGCCCCGCAAGAGGCCGGCAGAATGCTGGGTACGGCGCAAGCCTGGTTGTCCCGCAGCTTCGGCTGGTACTACATGGTGGTGATTGCCGCCTACCTGATTTTTGTCGTCGGCCTGGCGTTTTCGTCCTACGGCAAACTCAAGCTCGGCAGCAAGGATGACACCCCGGACTTCAGCTACGGCGCCTGGGCGGGGATGCTGTTCTCCTCGGGTATCGGTATTTCGCTGCTGTACTTCGGTGCATCCGAGCCGCTGGACCACTACTTCAACCCGCCGGAAGGCGTGGCCGGCAGCAACCTTGCCGCCCGTCAGGCAGTGCAACTGACCTTCTTGCATTGGGGCCTGCATGGCTGGGCGATCTACGCGCTGGTCGGCCTGGCCGTGGCGTACTTTGCCTACCGGCATAACCAGCCGCTGGCGTTGCGCTCGGCGTTGTACCCGCTGGTGGGTGAGCGTTGGGTCAAGGGCGCGGCCGGGCATGCGGTGGACGGCTTCGGCATGTTCGTGACCCTGCTGGGTCTGGTGACCAACCTGGGGATTGGTTCGCTGCAAGTGTCGTCGGGGCTGGAAAACCTGTTCGGCATGGAGCACAGCAACACCAACCTGCTGATCGTGATCATCGTGATGAGCACCGTGGCGACCATCGCTGCCGTGTCGGGTGTGGAAAACGGCATCCGTCGTCTGTCCAACCTGAACATCGTGCTGTTCAGCGGCCTGCTGATTTTCGTCCTGTTGTTCGGCCCGACCCTGCACCTGCTCAACGGCTTCGTGCAGAACGTCGGTGACTACCTGAACGGCGTGGTGCTGAAGACTTTCGACCTCTATGTGTACGAAGGCGACAGTGAGAAGTCCGACCGCTGGCTGGGCCTGTGGACCCTGTTCTATTGGGCCTGGTGGATTTCCTGGGCGCCATTCGTGGGCATGTTCATTGCGCGTATTTCCCGTGGTCGCACCGTGCGTGAGCTGGTCGCGGGCGTGCTGTTGATTCCGCTGGGCTTTACTCTGGCGTGGCTGTCGATCTTCGGTAACTCGGCCCTGGACCTGGTGATGAACCATGGGGCGGTAGAGCTCGGGAAGACTGCGCTGGAACAGCCATCCATGGCGATCTACCAGTTGCTTGAGCATTACCCGGCGTCGAAAGTGGTGATCGGCGTGTCGATCTTTGTCGGTTTCGTGCTGTTCCTGACCCCGGCGGATTCCGGCGCGGTGATGATGGCCAACCTGTCCTGCAAAGGCGGCACCGTCGACGAAGACGCACCGCACTGGCTGCGGATCTTCTGGTCGGTGGTGATCACCCTGGTGACCATCGGCCTGCTGTTCGCCGGCAACTTCGAAGCCATGCAAACCATGGTGGTACTGGCCGGTCTGCCGTTCTCGGTGGTGCTGGTGTTCTTCATGTTCGGCTTGCACAAGGCCATGCGCCAGGACGTACAGATCGAACAGGAACAAGCGGAGCTGGCGGCACGCGGGCGCCGTGGTTTCACTGAGCGTTTGACCCAGTTGGACCTGCAACCGAGCCAGTCGGTGGTCCAGCGTTTCATGGACAAGCACGTGACTCCGGCGCTGGACGATGCGGCTGTGCAGTTGCGTACGCAAGGGCTGCAAGTGCAGACGCTGCTGGGCAAGTCCAAGCGTTGCATGGGCCTGCGGATCGAGATGGATGAGGGCAACCCGTTTGTCTACGAAGTGAGCCTGGACGGCTACCTGGCCACGCCAACCGAATCGGCTCAGTCCGATGAGGCGCGTCAGCGTTACTACCGCGCAGAGGTGTACCTGCACAACGGCAGCCAGGACTACGACTTGATGGGCTTCACCCAGGATCAGATCACCCGTGACGTGCTCGACCAGTTTGAAAGCCATCGGCAGCTCCTTGGCCGGGTTTATAGCTGAGTTCTGAACTGATGCGGTGTTTCTGTCTGAAGCACCGCGTCGCATTCTTCGCGAGCAAGCCCGCTCCCACATTGGATTTGTGAACACCGCAGATCAAATGTGGGAGCGGGCTTGCTCGCGAAGGGGCAATCAGCCGCAAAGCTGCATCACCCGATACCCCACAAACAAAAACGCCGCGATACTCTCGCGGCGTTTTTGCATCTGTTGCCTTACCCCAGGTTCTTGCCGAGCAGTGCGTGATACAGCTCGCTGTCGCCAAGAATCCCCACCACATGGTTGTTATCGTGCAGCACCAGTTTGTTGCCGGTCTGATAACGAATCTGCAGCGCGTCGCGCATGCCGATGTTGGAGTCCACCAGAGTCGGCTTGCGTTCCAGGCCTTCGACGGCTTGCCCCGGCATCCAGTTCTGCAGGTCCATGCTCGAGCCGTTCTTGCGCGCGCCTTTGATGGTGTTGCCTTCTGCCAGGTCCAGCCACGAATCGCCGCCCGGATCCAGGCATACCGAGCCGTTGATGCGTTTGCAGTTGTCCAGGGTGCGCATCAGGCTGCGACCGCACAGTACGTTCAGCGGGTTGGTGTGGGCCACGAAGGTCCGCACGTAGTCGTCCGCAGGGTTGAGGACGATTTCTTCCGGTTTGCTGTACTGGATGATCCGGCCGTCTTTCATGATCGCGATACGGCTGCCCAGTTTCAGGGCTTCGTCGAGGTCGTGGCTCACGAACACGATGGTCTTGTGCAGCTTGCGTTGCAGTTCCAGTAGTTCGTCTTGCAGGCCCTGGCGGATCAGCGGGTCGAGGGCCGAGAACGGTTCGTCCATCAAAAGGATGTCGGCGTCCATCGCCAGCGCACGGGCCAGGCCCACGCGTTGCTGCATACCACCGGACAGCTCGTTGGGCTTCTTGTTGCGCCACTGGGTCAGGCCCACCAGCTCAAGTTTGTCGTCCACCAGCTTGCGGCGTTCTTTCTCGGGACGACCCTGCATCTCCAGGCCGAAGCTGATGTTCTCGCGAACGGTCAGCCAGGGCATCAGGGCGAACTTCTGGAACACCATCGCAATGCGCTTGGTGCGCATCATTTTCAGTTCGGCGGCGGAGCAGGAAGCAATGTTGATCTGCTTGCCTTCGTGCTCGACGAACAGCTTGCCGCGGCTGACGGTGTTGAGGCCGTTGATGCAGCGCAGCAGGCTGGATTTGCCGGAGCCGGACAAGCCCATCAGCACACAGATTTCACCTTTTTCGATATCCAGGCTGGCCTTTTCGACGCCAACGATCTGCCCGGTCTTTTTCAGGATCTCGCTGCGGGTCAAGCCTTGATCGAGAAGTTTCAGTGCCTCGCGTGGATCTTTGGTGAAGATCACGTCGACGTCTTCGAAGCGAATAATGCTCATGCGTCACCCCCTACTTTGGCTTCGGGTTGTTTGCAGATACGGTCGAGCATGATCGCCAGCAGTACGATCGCCAGGCCCGCTTCGAAGCCCAGGGCGATATCAGCGGTATTCAGTGCGTTGACCACCGGTTTACCCAATCCGTCGGCGCCTACCAGTGCCGCGATCACCACCATCGACAACGACAGCATGATGCACTGGGTGATGCCGGCCGCGATGCTCGGCATGGCGTGAGGCAGTTCGATCCGCGTCAGCAGTTGGCGACGCGAGCAGCCAAAGGCCTTGCCGGCGTCCATCAATTCTTCCGGGACATCGCGGATACCCAGGTAGGTCAGGCGGATGGGCGCGGCAATCGCGAACACCACCGTGGAGATCAGGCCCGGGACCACACCCAGCCCGAAGAGGGTCAGGGTAGGAATGAGGTAAACGAAGGTCGGTACGGTCTGCATCAGATCGAGTACCGGACGCATTAAAGTGTAGAACATCGGCTTGTGCGCCGCGACGATGCCCAGCGGTACGCCGATGACCACGCAGACCAGGGTGGCGAACATCACCTGGGCGAGGGTTTCCATGGTTTCCTGCCAGTACCCCAGGTTGAGGATCAGCAGAAAGGAGGCAACGACAAACGCGGTCAGGCCCCATTTTCGTTGAATGAAGTGTGCCAGTAGCGCGATCAGGCCGATCAGTGCCAGCGGGTTGAACCAGGTCAGCGCAAACGTCACGCCGTGGATCATCGTTTCCAGTGACACGGCGATTGCGTCGAAGGTGCTGGCGCCGTGTTGCGTCAACCATTCAACGAAGCTCGCGATGTACTGGCCTAAAGGGATTTTCTGATCAATCAGCATGGTAGTGAACGTCCGCATGCAAGGAAATAAACAGCCCGGACGGCCGAAGCCGTCCGGCATAAGCGATTACTGATTCAGCTTGGCTTTCACGGCTTCCAGGCCAGGTTTACCGTCAGTGGTGGTCACGCCAGCGAGCCAGGTATCGAGCACCTGTGGATTCTTTTTAAGCCAGGCCTTGGCGGCCGCGTCAGGCTTCATCTTGTCGTCCAGGATGTTGCCCATGAGTTCGCTTTCCATGTCGACGGTGAACTCCAGGTTTTTCAGCAGTTGGCCCACGTTGCTGCATTCTTCGGCGTAACCCTTGCGGGTGTTGGTCGCCACGGTGGCAGCACCGAAATCCGGGCCAAAGAAATCGTCGCCGCCGGTCAGGTATTGAATCTTGAAGCGCTTGTTCATCGGGTGCGGCGCCCAACCGAGGAAGACCACGGCGGTGTCGCGTTTCTGAGCGCGGTCGACCTGCGACAGCATGCCGGCTTCGCTGGACTCTACGACCTTGAAGCCCGCGTCCTTGAGGCCGAAGGCGTTCTTGTCGATCATCGTCTGGATCAGGCGGTTACCGTCGTTGCCAGGCTCGATGCCGTAGATCTTGCCGTCGAGTTCTTTCTTGAACTTGGCGATGTCGGCGAAGTCATGCAGCCCTTTGTCGTATAGCGCCTGGGGAACGGCGAGGGTGTACTTGGCGCCCTTGAGGTTGGTGCGCACGGTGTCCACGGTGCCGGCATCGCGGTAGGCCTTGATGTCGTTTTCCATGGTCGGCATCCAGTTGCCGAGGAATATGTCCATGTTCTTGCCGTCGGCCAGGGACTTGTAGGTCACGGGCACGGAAATCATGGTGGTCTTGGTCTTGTAGCCGAGGGCGTTGAGCACGACGCTGGTGGTCGCGGTTGTCGCGGTGATGTCGGTCCAGCCGACATCGGAGAAGTTTACGGTACTGCACTGCGCCGGTTCTGCGGCTTGCGCCAGAACCGGCAGACTAAGCATGGCGGCCAACAACAACGACGGGGAACCTTTCATGGATGGACTCCTTGGTGTTTTTTTTGGCAGTGTTCCGACTGGACCACCGCACTTATAGGTTGCGGTTGGATGGCGTTCTGGAGACAGCTCTACCACGGCGCCTTGCAATCGAGTCGATATGATCATGTACCAGTGAAAATCTGACGCCTACAGGGTGCGTCGTATCCAGTACAGGGATGGTCGCATCCAGTGTCGGTGACGTCGTTTACAGATTTTTTCAGCCCATTTTCTCGCTCTGAATCGCAAAAAAACGGCGAAAACACGGCGTAAAAGACACGCGGCGCTGTTGGGCATGAGTGCGTCGGTTAGAGACGTCGAACAACACGATAAAAGCTTGATGATGCGGTCATCTCGGCGGATTGCAGCTTGAGCGTAGCAGCTCCGTTACCGTGCGCTTTTGCGTGCGCAGTAGGCCCATCCAGGAGTTCGGCAGTAATGGCTATCAGTGTTTTCGACCTGTTCAAAATCGGCATCGGTCCTTCCAGTTCGCACACCGTGGGGCCCATGCGGGCGGCGGCGTTGTTTGTGCAGGGATTGCGCGAGCGTGGTTTGCTGGAGCAGGTGCGGCGTGTCGAAGTCCGGCTGTTCGGCTCGTTGTCGGCCACCGGCATCGGCCACGGCAGCGACAACGCGGTGATCATGGGCCTGATGGGCGAGTGGCCGGACGCGATCGATCCGTCGCAAATCGGCATCCGCATCCAGGCCCTGCGCGAAACCCACACGCTGTTGCTCGACAGTCGGCTGTCGGTACCGTTTATCTGGGCCAGGGACATGCGCCTGATCGACGAAAACCTGCCGTATCACCCCAACGCCATGACCCTGATTGTCGAAGGCGATGACGGCGAATTGCATCGCGACACCTACTATTCGGTCGGCGGCGGTTTTGTCGTCGATGAAGCCCAGGCCTCCAGTGGTGTCGTCGACCTCGATCGCACCGAATTGCCCTACGATTTCTCCAGCGCCGCCGAGCTGTTGGAGCTGTGTAAAAAACACAACCTGCGTGTGGCTGAATTGATGATGGCCAACGAGAAAGTCTGGCGCAGCGAAGAGGAAATCCGCAGCGGCCTGATGAAGCTCTGGCGCGCCATGCAGGATTGCGTCGAACAAGGCCTGAAACACGAAGGCATCCTGCCCGGCGGGCTGAACGTGCGCCGCCGCGCGGCCAAGCTGCATCGCAGCTTGCAGGAATTGAACAAACCCAACGTGATCGGCTCGACCTTGAGCGCCATGGAGTGGGTCAACCTGTTCGCCCTGGCGGTCAACGAAGAAAACGCCGCCGGCGGGCGCATGGTCACGGCACCGACCAATGGCGCGGCGGGGATCATTCCGGCGGTGTTGCATTACTTCATGAAGTTCAGCGAAGCGGTGACCGACGCCAATGTCGTCGACTACTTCCTCGGTGCGGCGGCGGTGGGAATCCTGTGCAAGAAAAACGCCTCGATTTCCGGTGCCGAAGTTGGTTGCCAGGGCGAAGTCGGTTCGGCCTGCGCCATGGCGGCGGCCGGGCTGGCGGAAATTCTTGGCGCCACGCCAGAGCAACTGTGCAACGCGGCGGAGATCGGGCTGGAACACAACCTCGGCCTGACCTGCGACCCGGTGGGCGGGCTGGTCCAGGTGCCATGCATCGAGCGCAACGCAATTGCCGCGGTCAAGGCGATCAATGCGGCGCAAATGGCTTTGCGCGGCGATGGCCAGCACTTTATCTCGCTGGACCGGGTGATCCGCACCATGCGCGATACCGGTGCCGACATGCATGACAAATATAAGGAGACATCGCGGGGTGGGTTGGCGGTCAGCGCCGTCGAGTGCTGAGATCTAGCTGACTTCATCGCTGGCAAGCCAGCTCCCACAGGTTCTTTGGTGTGGCTGATATCTTGATCACACCCAAAATCCCTGTGGGAGCGGGCTTGCCCGCGATAGCGGCAGACCAGTCAAAACTGCGCGCCAAGTGAACACCCGCTCGAAACCGCGCCGCCTTTTAGTGCGTCGCTCATAGATAAATCGTCCTGCCAGCGGTCGGAGTCATTCAAGGCCTCGACCATTCGTCACCCGTGCCTGCGGTGACACTCTTTTCCAGCGGCTCGTAGCCCTGTTCCCACAAGTGCTACCGAATTGCTCACAGCTTGTGGGCCGGGGCGCTTGCCAGCCCTGATGGCCATTTAAATCCCCACTCCCTGCGCGTCATATATAGACACATTCCGACGTCGTTTTTAGGAGTTATTGAACGCGCATTCAAATTTAGGCATGGCAATTGCTCTGTCATTACAAAGCCCGTCTCCCACGCGAGAACGATGGCAATAACAAGAGCCTCCGCCTGAGGCCATCACCCGCTTTGTGTGAGGAGATACCGCGATGACGTCGTTCAACTCCGGGGCCCAACCCCAGAACCGTGCGCCTCAATCCATCGGCTTTCTGCTGCTGGACAATTTCACGCTGATTTCTCTGGCCTCCGCAGTGGAACCCCTGCGCATGGCCAACCAATTGTCCGGTCGCGAGCTGTATCGCTGGACTACCCTCACCGTCGATGGCGGTCAGGTCTGGGCCAGTGACGGCCTGCAGATCACCCCCGACGCCTCCATGCACAAAGC